>DJWQ01000106.1:0-2556 GCA_002441045.1 Firmicutes bacterium UBA6226
TAAAGTTAGAATTAGAATTAAAGTTAGAGTTAAATAAAAATTATCATCAGCCAAAACCCTATTTGAGAGACATTTTAGATGTTAATCAAATAGGGTTATTTTATGTGTATTAACAGGCAATGATCTATTACTTCAATTATATTTGAAGTAATTCTAAAGAGATATTGAAGAAATAAATAGGACGTGATAATATAAAAAAAGATACTTACATAATGTTACTAAGTAAGGAGGTTGTACTTTGATTCTTCATTTAAATCCCATAGAAGCAAATGAAGTTTTATTTCAAGAACTGGAAATAAGAGGTGTTATCAGACGACTTAAACCGACGCGAGACAGAATTAAGGTAAATAAAGGGGATTCAGCGTATAAAGAGATTTATCATTCTGATAAGAAATATGGTGCGCATAAATTGATTGCTGTCACAACTAATAATCACATACCATTGAAGTTTGTGTATCATAATGATCGAGAGGAATTTTTAATTATTGATCATCCTGAATCAGAAGCACTTGTGCTCATCGTTGCAAATGAAGAGGCAGAAGCTATGAATCAAAAAGTTAAAACAAAAATGTTATCGGCTTCTGATTTTACAGCGGTTATCTTACCAAAAAATCATCCAGAATACAGTTTTTTTACCATGAATCCGAAGTTTGCACATACTGAGGTCTGTTTGGTTGAAAGTGAAAATCCACCCAGCTTTTATGTGACGGAATCTTTAGACATTGATGAAATATCTTTAGATTTAAAATCTTACAAGCTAAAAATAGACTGATTTGGCTTTAAAATTATAATGATTGTATGAATCTGTTGACGATGTAAATTATTTAACGATATAAAAAAGGAGAAAATTATGAAAAGATCAGAGGTTAATCAAGCGATAAATTGGGCAAAAGAGTTGTTAGAAAGACATCAAATTAAGCTACCACCATTTGGTTATTGGAACATGATGGATTGGCAAAAAAATAAAGCGAAGGCTGATACGATTAAACAAGTAATGTTAGGATGGGATATTACTGACTATGGTAAAGACCAATTTGATCAATTAGGCGCAGTACTATTTACACTTAGAAATGGCTCGCTAACGGATACAAAGTTGGGAACGCCATACGCTGAAAAGTTGATCATTTTAAAAGAGGGTCAAAGACTCCCTATTCATCATCATGCGAGCAAAACAGAAGATATCATTAATCGTGCTGGGGGCATGTTAGCCATTAAACTTTATAACGCATTGTCGAGTGGAGAGGTTGATTATGAAACAGACGTAACTGTAGAGCTTGATGCAGTAAGTGTAACATTAAAAGCTGGCGAGGAACTATTAATTCCACCAGGATGTAGTATTACATTGAGACCTTATATGTATCACCTCTTTTGGGCAAAAGAAGGTTATGGACCACTTATTTGTGGTGAAGTATCATCGATTAACGATGATTTAACGGACAATTATAATGCAGAAGATGTCAGTCGATTTTCAACGGTTGAAGAGGATGAACCCGTGTTGCATCCACTTTGTAATGAGTATGCTAAAATTCTTTAGTAGCTAGGAGGTATAAAAATGTATGATATTTGTGCTGTAGGAGAATTGTTGATTGATTTTACGCCAACTCCTGAAGGTAACTTTAAACCCAACCCTGGTGGCGCACCATGTAACTTTTTAACCAGTGCACAAAAAATGGGGGCTAAAACTGCATTTATCGGTAAGGTAGGAAAAGATGCGTTTGGAACAAGATTGAAAACAGTATTAGAGGAACAGAACGTTGATACTAAGTATCTTAAATTAGATGAAAGATATGGCACCACACTCGCTTTTGTTCACTTATATCCAAATGGCGATCGAGATTTTAGTTTTTATAGAAAAGGGTGCGCAGATGTCATGCTTGAGCAAGACGATATAGATTTAGAGCTTTTAAATCAAACGAAGGCTTTCCATTTTGGCTCACTTTCCTTTACTGATGAGCCAAGTCGTTCTACTGTTTTAGCGCTCCTTCAGGAAGCTAAACGCAAAGCAATATTAATTACCTATGATCCTAACTATCGAGCACCTCTTTGGCATTCTAAAACAGAAGCCATATCTTATATGAGAAAAGGATTTGAGTATGCTGACATCGTCAAGGTATCAGATGAAGAGTTAGAGTTATTAACAGGTGAAAAAGACTTTAGTTTGGGAGCAAATAAGCTTATGGCATTTGGTCCAAAATTGATTTGTGTCACTTTAGGGGATAAAGGCTGTTTTTATAAGAGTAATAGTGGGTTAGAGGGAACTGTAAGCGGTGTAAAGGCAAATCAAGTGGATACAACAGGTGCTGGTGACACTTTTTTTGGTGCTTTAGTCAGTCAGATCGTTGCATTGGGACAACCAGTTGAAAGAATCGATCAAGCAGAACTTGAAACCATGATTTTGACCGCTAATACAGCTGCTGCAATCTGTATAGAAGGCTATGGTGGCATTCCTTCTATACCAACAAAGAGTGCCG
The DNA here is from genome assembly GCA_002441045.1 of Firmicutes bacterium UBA6226. The sequence goes on from DJWQ01000106.1 coordinate 2,472, forward strand.
TATTAAACCGATTAACACAGCGTTAGATCGTCTATGTTGATAAAAGGAGCTATATGAATAAAAAGTCAAACTCAGCTAAACCTGA
>DJWQ01000106.1:2580-2847 GCA_002441045.1 Firmicutes bacterium UBA6226
CCATTGATAGAAAAAGGTGTCATCAAAGAAGTCCGAGAAGGTGAATCTACAGGTGGTAGAAAGCCCAATTTACTTGCGCTCAATGCAAACTATAAGTGGATCATCGGAGTAGAAATTACGAGTAAGATTATCATCACTTTAGCTGATTTTTCAGGAAAAGTAACAGAGGCATTTTCGTTTGGAACGGATTATGAGGACACTCCAGAAACCGTACTTTATAAGATTATTAAAGAAATCCAGAATCTACTTATAAGACACGACATATCG
>DJWQ01000106.1:2903-8829 GCA_002441045.1 Firmicutes bacterium UBA6226
TGGTTCGGTCATGGACGATTTGAGTCTGACTTTTTATATGCATTTATCGATTGGGGTGTTGGTATAGGCATCGTTAAACAAGGGACACTTGAGACAGGCTTCAATAACGTTGCTGGTGAGTTTGGTCATACCTCTATCGATCGTAATGGTAGACCGTGTTATTGTGGTAAAAAAGGGTGCATTGAAATGTATGCTTCGGTTGGAGCTTTGGTGTTTGAACCAAACCAGTTTAACCCTTTAATTGAAGTTGAACGATCAAAGCAATTCTCTGAGTCTGAGTATTTTGAATGGCTTGTATCTCTTAAAGAACGACCAGAAATTCAGAGTAAAGTTGCTGAACTGTCAAATGAACTTGCTTTTGCTCTTGCCAATGTGATCAATCTAATGAATCCAAAGATGGTGGTTTTAGGAGGCGTCCTACCTCGACTTATCCCTGAAATTACGGATTATGTTAAAGAAAATATACATGATTATATTTTTCATAACCTAGCACTTTCTACACCTATTTTACTTAGTGAAGTCAACAATGAAAATCAATGCTTAGGTAGCATCGCATTGGTCATCCAAAACGAACTAATTGAACGCGATTAACATAAATAAGTAGGAGGCAGCAGTGAGAATTCAGCGTACTTTGACCTTGTTACAAAGTAAAATGAGAACTGAAATACGGGATATTGAAAGTGTTTGGTGGCTTGATGGTGACTTTGAAACCTATTCGAAAATCAAGTGTGTAAAAGACGTAAAAGAGATAAAACTCCCTTTCTATATTAATAAGAACAATGAAAGGTATGCTTTTGGAACAAAAATCAGTTTACCGACATTTGACGATGTTTATGACTATTATGTTGAACTATCAACTGGTAGAGAAGGCAACTGGGATGCTGTCAATCCACAAATGTTAGCTTATATCAATGGCGATGTAGTCTGTGGTCTTGATACGAATCATCGAAGAATTTATCTCAAGAATAAATATTCTAATAGTGAGATTGACCTAGCGATTCATCTTTATACTGGGATGGCGCAAGGGGATATTATAATTAGAGCCAAGCTGATAAAAATCAATAAGTTGATTAAGGCTGCTTATTTCGATTTAAAAGTACTTGCGGATTCGATTATCGCATTACAAAATGCCAAATTGCCTTATGAGAAACTACAAAGCAAAGTTTTAGCGTCGATCTATGACCAAACTTTTGGTAGTGATGATATACAGTTTGAAGCGGCGGCAAAGGCATTGTCTGATAAGCTTCATGAATCTTGTTATGGTTATAAAGGTGATCTGACACTTTCACAGAAAACAGTTCACGCTGTTGGTCATACGCATATCGATGTTGCTTGGCTCTGGGATTTGAGGCAAACACATGAAAAAGTCACAAGAAGCTATGCAACAGCATTAGAATTACAAGAACGCTTCGATAATTATCGATTTATGGCAAGTCAACCCATTCTATATGAATTTTTAAGTAAGGCACACCCAGAGCTTTTAGAAAAAATTAAATTGCAGACAGAATGTGAGAAATGGGAATCTGAAGGGGCTATGTACCTTGAAGCGGATTGTAATTTATCAAGTGGTGAATCCTTAATCAGACAGATCGAATACGGTCAGAAATACTTTGAAACCACCTTTGGCAAGAAAAGCCATGGACTTTGGTTACCTGATGTTTTCGGTTATAGTGCTGCTTTACCTCAGATACTCAACTTATTTGAACTGGAGTGGTTCGTAACCTCAAAGATTTCTTGGAATGATACCAACAAGCTGCCCTATGATAGTTTTATGTGGGAAGGNNAAAGGTGAGTTTAAAAGTATCTATGAGGGCAATATGACTCCCTCTGAGGTGTTAGGAAGCGTTCTCAGACAGCAACAAATAGATATTATGCCACATTGTATTATGCCTTATGGCTATGGAGATGGTGGCGGTGGCGCGACAGAAGAGATGCTAGAAACTTTAAAAAGACTGCAAATGGGCATAGAGGGTATGCCGGACGTTGAGTCATCATCTTTGAAATCCTTTTTCTCAGCTTTTTTTAGTTCACCTATTGAGCAACTGCCCATTTGGAAAGGTGAACTTTATTTAGAGTATCATAGAGGGACCTACACCACAAATGGTAAGATCAAACAGCTTCACAGAACACTTGAGGATCTGTTATTGAACTTTGAAAAATTACATGCCATAGACCAACTTAATGTTTATTTGAAGCGTCATGAGCCGATGAAAAGGATTGATCTTGATGCAGAATGGCGCGTGGTATTACTAAATGAGTTTCACGATATATTACCGGGTACTTCAATTGAGAAGGTATATGAAGATGCATATATCCAGCTTGAAAATGCTATCGAAGCGATTAAAATTAAAACCCAAAGGTTGATGGAAACACAAAGTAAAGTGGTTAATTCAGTATTGGTAATTCAATCTTTAAACGAGAAAATTATGCAAGGGCCATTTATGAGCCAGCTCCCTTCCAATATTGTTTTAGAGGCTGGTAGAAGCATTAAATTGTTTGATAGTTTGAAGACAAAAGAAATAATCATTCAAGCTTTAGATTCTGGCAATTGTACCTATGTTATTCAAGCGATTAACACGACCCAAATTGAAATGATATCAAATGATGCAACTTTAAATGACTCAGTTATAAATGACTCAATTATGAGTGACTTTATTTCGCATAATTTAAAACCATTTGAATGCCTGTTATTTGATTTGCCAGATGCGATCCACCTTAATCATATTTCTTTTTCAAACGAGTACAGATTAATAGCCCCAACGATCAATGTTGGTAACTATAAAATTGAGTTTAACCAAGAAGGGGATATCGTCTCATTATATGATCTAAAGATGCAAAGAGAAATGCTATCAAAAAATAGTGTGTTGGGCCTAAAACTGTTTGAAGATCATCCGCTCAGATGGGATGCATGGGACATAGACATCGACTATAGAAAATTCCCACTGAAATGGTCTAAGAATCCAACAATTGATATATGTGAGGGTCCTGTTACAACAACTGTGAAGGTGACAAAAGGATATTCAAAGAGTCAGGTGTCAACCACATTTGTTTTTTACAAGAGCGATATTTCAAGCTTTGATATCCTATTTAACGTAGATTGGCAAGACCATCACGTGCTACTGAGATTAGAAGGTGATTTTAACTTAAGTCCATCAGAGGCAAGATATGACATTCAATTTGGAGAAGTGAAGCGTCCTAATGACTATGATGATACCTATCACAAAGCTATGTTTGAGGTATGTGCTCAGCACTATGGCATCCTTCAAGATAATGCATACGGAGTCGCCTTCATCAGTAACGATAAATTTGGCTATAACAGTTATCAAAATCAATTGGGTATTTCGTTACTAAAATCGCCAACATGGCCAAATCCAAATTCAGATCAGGGCAAGACTTCATTTAAAGTGAGTGTAAAAACTGGATCTGCGAATGATTTTGATTACGATTCTCTTATGTCAATTATAAAGCAGCCTTTGATGATGCAAAATGAACCTAAGGCAGTAGAGTCTCAATCCAAAAGTGGAGGAGAGGCTGCAAATGACTATGAGTCATCAAATTTTGAAGATTTATCGACCTTATATGTGCCTTTAAGTTCTATTGAAAGAATCGGATTTTCAACTTTGATTGAAATTCCGAAACAACTATCACTTGAGTCTACTCGAGTCATCAGTGAAAATGCGATTGAAATAAGACTTTGTGACCGTGGTGGTCGTCACGGAAGTATTGAAATCGAAAGTCTTGATAAAAACAACATTTTTGCGAGCGTTGAAAAAGTGAATTTGAAAGGTAAAACGATTGATGTATGTAAGACACATATAAATTACAAGGCATTTGAAATCATTACTCTTAAACTAACAGTTGTCTAGAGTTGTGATAAAAAAACAACTAATTTCTTGTTTAACAGTGACATTAAACCCAAAACATGGTAATGTTAAAAAGTGAGTATTGTACTCGCTTTTTTTATTAAAATATAAATATTTTTAACTACATATCGTACGGAGAATTTAATGAAAAACAAACTAACACTAATGTTATGCATAATTTTTGTACTACTAGCATCGATGAGTTCTTACTCACAAGGGACATTAAATTTTATAGATGTTAAGGAAGGATTTTGGGCAAAGGAAGCAATCGATTTGCTAGTAGATGAGGGTATTTTAGACGGTTATTCAGATGGTACTTTTAAACCAAATAAGAACATTAAAATAAATGAGTATATTGCAATGCTTTTAAAGAGTATGGGATATGTTCATGAACCAATAAACGGGGATTGGGCTGCAGCGTACATAAATAAAGCAAAAACTCTGGGGGTAATTGGAAGAGATCAGTATAGAGACTTTAATGCTGAATTAACACGTGAAGAAATGATAAGGTTAACTATGGACTTTTTAGCTGCAACTGAGGAATTACCTTTTCCTACAATAGAGAACCAGTATATTAAATATGAAATTAAGGATTCAGATCAAATTGGGCAATTCATTTTAAGTAATGTTGTTGATGCGTATAAATTAGGGATAATATCTGGTTACCCAGACGGCACATTTCAACCTAAAAAAATTGTCACTCGTGCTGAAGCATCAAGTGTTTTGGTAGCAGTGATTAAACCAGAAGTAAGAAAACCTTATTCTGGCAATCCATATAAAAGTTTAACAGCAAGTCGTACAGAGGTACCGATTGCTGTGTACACAAATTCAAAAGGTGAAAATGTTGGACATAATTATATTTACAATTTTGAGTATAATAGCTTGTATCGACTTGAAGGTCAATATGATGAAAATGGAAATATGGTAGAGGTTTTTGGTAATTCACGTCGTCAATATCCAGTTCAGATTAAATATATAACGATGTTTGCACCGTTATACAAAGGTAAACCAATAGACGAAGTTATAGATGTTGTAAACTCTTTATATGCAACTAGAGATAATGGAAAGGGGTATTTAAATCTATATACTGATATTAATAGCAGTTCTATTTCAGCTTTTGCGTATCACTCAAAAGAGTACTACGATAATATATATATTGAGAACTATGATCTGTTATCACAGGCACTAGGCAATGCAGAGAGAATGGATTTTAGTTTTGATTTTAGTCCATTTAGTTCATATGATAACGTTTATTTAAAAGATGGTGCACAACCATTCGAAATAACTTTATGGAAAAAAAGTATATATGAAGAACAATATGGTTCATATAGCAAATTTTTCGTTGCAACTTATGGTGATCAGATAAAACCAATTATTGATATCTTGTTTGAACAAGATGCAGATAAAATGTGGAATCAATTGATAAAGTCTTTAGATTTTCAAGGTGAGGCTGTTATTGTAAATTCTACATTGAACAATAGAGATTATAGATTGTTATATAGTAGCAGTGGCATCAACTTCAGTGTATCACTTAAGAAATAATAAACTATTACACTTAGTTATGTAATTAAAAGTTAGGAATTAAACTATATATTACAGTTTAAATTCACAAAAACGTAAATAAGCCCCTTTAACTTCGAATGTAAATTGGTATAAAACCTTTAATTACAATTGAGGTATAAGGGGCTTATCTGTTTTGTTATTTAGTGACTGGCATGATATCTGCCTATCGGGACGATCATAGGTGTACCAGAAACGGGATCCTTAATTACGGTTGAGGCGAGGTTAAAGACCTTTTCTATAAGCTTTGGTGTAATAATCTCTTCTGGAGTGCCTTCAGAAATCAGCTTGCCATCTTTGATCGCAAAAAGATAATCCGCATATCGTGCAGACAAATTAATGTCATGCAGTACCATTACGATGGTGGTGCCTTTTTTACGATTTAGATCAGTTAATAGATCTAATATCTCCACTTGGTAGGCGATATCTAAAAAGGTAGTTGGCTCATCTAAAAGTAGGATATCGGTATCTTGCGCCAGTGCCATTGCAATCCAGACGCGTTG
>DJWQ01000026.1 GCA_002441045.1 Firmicutes bacterium UBA6226
CGTACTGCGTAAGTCCAGATGCTATAAGTGATTTTAAAGTTGCAAGTTTGCCTTCGTAACGAATCCCTTTTTCTAAGGCATGAACACTCTCAAGTTGCCTTTCAGTACCGACGACATATTCTGAAGCAATTATTCGCTCTTTTACTTCCCTCGTGTGATAGCGTGCATCACCAGGACCAATACCAATTATTTCTATCATATATTATTCTCACAATTCTTTTCACGTGTATCACCCAGAATTTTACCTGGCATACTATAGATGACGATATCGACTAGAGTCTCTTCTAAGAGCTGATTTTTAACCTTCTCTTTTGCTTTTTCTGTCAGTTTTTGGAAAGCAGAAAAATAAGCTGTTGATTCAAGCAAAGCACTCATCTCATCCGTTGTATTCGCCATCAAAACCGCCTCAATTAAACTAACTGGGGCCGACATAAGCGCAAGTTCAGTAATTAATATTTCTGCTTTTGCGTCTGCCACGCGACTGTGTGTATTAAATATGCCACCAGCGACCTTCATCAGCTTGCCTGAGTGTCCAATTAAGAGCATTCGCTTAAAGCCAAGTTTCTCAGCAGACTGTATGCTAAAGCCTACGAAGTTCCCCATATGCACCACTTGTCTGGATTCATAGCCCAAGCCCAATGCATATTTTTCGCCATGTAAACCCGGTACCAAAATCACAGTGGTTTCGCCCAACGCTTTCTTTTGTTTCAACTCAGTATGAATCGTTGCTTTATAGGCGTCATCACTCATAGGTCGAACGATCCCTGAAGTACCGATAATGGATATGCCACCTTCTATCCCCAGTCGTGGATTAAAGGTTTTCTTTGCCACCTTTTCACCTTCTGGAACAGATACCGTAACCGTAGCTACCATACCCACTGGCAAATATCGTCTTACATGAGCACCGATCATTTGTCTAGGAACCGGATTAATCGCTGCTTCACCGGGTGCAATTTGTAGCCCTGTTTTCGTGACAGTGCCAACTCCTATGCCACCTTTTATAACGACTTCCTCATAAGGCGGCATTTGATTTGCAGACTCAAGCGAGACCGTAACAATAATGTCCAGTCCATTTGTGACATCAGCGTCTTCCCCTGCATCCTTAATGATTCTTGCCATCGCAGAATTTTGAGATAACCTTTTTGTTTCTTCAACAGGAATTTGTAATGCTTCTCCTGAAGGTAAAGTAATGGCAACAGCTGACACATCCATCTGTTCTGTCAAGAGTAGCATCGCTGCAAGTGCGCCTGCGGTTGCACAGCTACCTGTGGTATATCCTGTTTTAAGTTCCTTGCCATCTTCACCCAGTATCATCATTACTCGTTTCTCCCAATAAAATAGTACATTAGTGCATTGACGATAGCGGCAGCAACGTTACTGCCACCTTTTCTCCCCAGTGCAGCGATACTCGGTATCGCATGTTCATAAAGCATTTCCTTGGATTCTGCTGCACCGACAAAGCCCACTGGTACACCAATCACGCCAACCACGTCAGAAAGCGTTTTTTCATCCGCTTCTAATAGTTTGAAAATTGCAGTTGGTGCGTTTCCAATCACGAAAAGCTTTTTACCTTCAGTCTGAAGTGCAACACTGATCGCAGCCATAGATCTTGTGATGCCTTCCTCTTTTGCAAGCGCTCTTACATTTTCATCACCCACAAGGCATTTTAGTTCCCATGGTAACTTACCAAAAGCCGCCTTGTTAATCCCTGAAAGCGCCATTTGTGTATCGGTATACACTGTAAGCGGAGTGTTGATCACGCTTTCAAATACAGTGATAAATTCAGGATCTATTTTAAGATTGTCCAAATAATCAAAATCTGCTGAGGTGTGAATGACGCGTCTAAAAATTAGGCGATGTAGCTCAGATTCGCTTGGATAGACTCTGCCTTCTTCTTTAATAATGTCATCGATGATATCAAAGCTCGTACTTTCAATCATCATTGGTTTTTTTATATAAGACATCCTATAGACCTACTCTTTCACAGATCACATCCACTAGCTTCTCATCAAAACCGATGTTCTCTAAAAACTCAATTTTTAGGTCAGTAAATCTTTCTTTAAGACTGTCCAGTTCCGCTGGAATATCTTCCTTAATATGATTGCCATTGAACAAGAAAAAAGGAAAGGCCTTAATTTCCCTAACACCCTCGTTATATAACTTCTCTACCGCATCTAATAGTAACGGCGCCATCAGTTGTAGATAGCACTTTTCAAATTTTATTTCTGGATGACGCTGTTTTAATGCGTTCATATAGCTTTCCATGATTAAATCCGTTTCTTTTACCTTACTGCCGTGTGCAATGATTAATATCGCTTTCATTCTTTCCTCCATCAGTTATATAATCCGTTTATGGCATGCATTTATTTGTAAAAATAAAAAAAAACACGCCAATGGGCGTGTTTTCAATACGTAAAGTAGTATCAAGTAAACCTCCCACCGAGATTGCATTGTAAAATACGTTTTGGCAGGTCTCCTGGCTTAGACATCATCCTAATTTCTCGCCTTCCCATGGAACAGTGGCATTTGAGATTTCGTACGTCATTACAGTAGCGGGGGCTGCTGAGGATTTTAACCTCATTCCCTATTATCCTTATATAAAGGACCGAAAACGGTTATTCAGTTCTATATCATCATAACATGTGTCTATTAATTATCAAAGTTTTTTTTCTAAGACTTCCTTATTTCACTATACTAATTTGACAGTTTCCAGCGCTTTTACCCCTTTTAGAATTTCTTGCCACATGGCATCCTCAGTCACTCTCGCTCTTCTCGTTTCACAGAGATACCTTACGGTTAAAACGATCGCACTTTCTCTAACCTTAACGTAGACGATAGGCGTAATATTCTTATAGTAGAGCATATACCTTTTAGAAGCCTCATGTAGGCTTTCTTTTACATCTGAAGTTATATGAAGCGATTGCTTATTTGCCACTGTCTCAAGCATGGCCTTAAAACTCTCCCAGTCACTGTCTAGCGATATCGTGACATCAATCTCATTCCAAATATAATCAAAGCCTTTGTTGGCATTGCTTATGGCATGTAAAAAAAGATAATTGTTTGGAATGTGAACGATCCGCCCAGTGCTTTGTTCGCCGTACTGTGCGGATGACACTTCAAGCAAAACGATTTGAAATAGCTTGATATCAATAATATCACCACTTCTACCATCCACGCTAATGCGATCACCCACTTCAAATGGCTTTTGAAAGATAATGATGAACCATGCGGCGATATTAGTGAAAATCTCTCTTAATGCAATGGCAATCCCTGCAGATATAAAGCCCATATAGGTTGACAGATCAAGCTTCGATCCAGACCATACGAGTATAATCAACAAGATTAGGATTAAGGTAAACGTATAGTAAAAGCGTTTTCTAAGATTGTAATAGGTCGATGTGTTTCTAATGGTTTTAAACAACACTTTACTGGTAAGCTGAACGGCAATAATGTTAATTACAATTAAAACCAATGTAATGATTAACTTAACCCACGTACTGTTTCCGGTGATTTCTGCGATGATTTCGCTCATGAAGGCTTACTCCTTTGGTCTGCTGATGGTAATATCTGAAACTGTGACTTTTGTATCGATGATGCTTTTTACGATGTGTCTCGCCACATCCTCAGGGTCCATGAAGGAATCTGTTTTATATCCCGATTTAGAATCCGACCAAAAGGCAGTGTTCATGCCACCAGGAAAGACGTTAATCACTTCTATCGGTTTGTCGCTTAGTTCATCCCTAAGAGATTCAAGATACCCTCTTGCACCCCATTTAGCAGCATTGTAAATGGTCTCATTCTTTTTGCCTTTAAGTGCTGCTGTGGAAAGGACGCTGACGATGCGTTTCGTCTCATGTGTCTGAGACAGCATCACTTTAACCATTTTTGATGTGAAAAGCATCAGGCCGATCATGTTGCTATTCAATACCTTGTCGATATCCTCTCTGTTAATCTCAGTAACTGGTCCAAAGAACGTCGTCCCAGCCACGTTATAAAGATTCTTAACGGTCTTACCTGAGGTTATAAGCGTCTCTATAAAAGCATCGATATCTTCTTCTATTGCGATATCCAAACTATAAGAAAGAACGTCTGCTTGCTTTGATAAATCCTTTAGTGCATCTGTCGCTTTTTTTAGTTTTTCAACTTGTCTACCGATTAAAATAACCGGCTCATCCATGAGAACCAGTAACTTTGCAATTTCATACCCTAAGCCTGAGCTTCCGCCCGTAATCAAATGATACATGCCGCCCTCCTTATTCACCATAAATGTTATATGATATTTAAAAATATGTCACCCCGTCTGATTTTAATTTTTTATGTCTAATAGAACCTTTCTAATAAAACAGCTATCATTTTAAAATCACTTAATGCTTCTTTACTATATTATACCCGCTTAAAGCGTTTAGCCACATGATTTATTTAACTTAATCCTCTTAACGATTACCTAGACTCTCTTCTGAATGAATAAAAATGTTCGGACATCGAGACATCAGATTTTACCACAAGTTAGATCGTGGCAAAGTAAAACCGCCAACTGCATCGATTGACGTTGCAATTGGCGATTTGAGATTTATCTTTCTAACTTCATAAGGAGCTCTCCTGATTTCACTTGAGTCCCTTCCTTAACAAAGATATCTTTTACGACACCTTCCGTTAATACAACGACACTGGTTTCCATCTTCATCGCTTCCACGATGGCTACTACTTGATTTTCTTTAACTTTTTCTCCCGGCTTTACAAGTATTTTTACGACTTTTCCAGGAATGGAGGAACCCACTTCAAATTGGTTGTCTGGATCTGCCATAATCGACTCTTGTACAACGGTTTCAAATTTAGAGCCCTTGTCTTTGATGTAGACTTCTCTACGATTGCCATTGACCTCAAAGATCAATCTAACTTGACCGACGTTGTTGACCTTGCCAATTTCAAGCAGCTTAACGATTAGCTTCTTACCTGATGCGATTTCTACTTCACACGTTTCACCTTCGTACATCCCGTGAAAGAACACATCTGAGCCCACTCTCGAGAAATCACCGTGCTCGCCTTTATATTTTAAATGGTCCTCAAATACTTTGGGATAAAGCGCATAGCTTAATTTTTCGTCCATGCCAAACGAACGTTGATAAGTGCTTTCAAGATAACTACCGATCGCTTCAAAATCCTCTTCTGGTAAAAGTTCGCCTGGGCGACAGGTTACTGGTTCTTCACCTTTTAGAACTAGCTTCTGAAGCTCTATTGGGAAACCACCATCGGGCTGTCCCATCATACCTTGGAAGTATGCGACAACCGAATCTGGGAAAGCCAAATCTGCCCCTTTTTCAAGTATATTTCTTGCGTTAAGCTCATTTTGAACCATGAAAATCGCCATATCCCCTACCGCCTTTGACGATGGTGTTACTTTGACGATATCACCAAATAGATCGTTGACCTCTTTGAACATTTCTTTTACTTCGCCAAATCTGTGTCCAAGTCCAAAGCTTTCTACCTGTGGTTTAAGGTTAGAATATTGACCACCTGGTATCTCATACTTGTAGATTTCCGCTGAAGTGGATTTAAGATCTGACTCAAACTGACTGTAAACCGGTCTCACATCTAACCAATAATCGCTGATAGATTGGAGATGTGTCAAATCAAGCCCTGTTTCACGTTCTGTGTTTTCTAGTGCTGCAACCACTGCGTTCATCGCTGGTTGAGAGGTCAAACCTGACATACTTGACATTGCTGTATCGACGATATCTACGCCTGCCTCAGCAGCCATAAGAATGGTTGAAACCCCATTTCCAGTCGTGTCATGTGTATGCAGGTGAATGGGTAGACTTACTTCGCTTTTAAGTGCTTTAATCAACTTAGTTGCCGCATAAGGCTTTAATAAAGCAGACATATCTTTAATACACAAGATATGTGCTCCTGATTTTTCGATTGCTTTTGCTTTTTCCACATAGTAGTCTAAAGAATACTTATCTCTATAGGTATCTAATATATCTCCTGTATAGCAAATACATGCCTCAGCAATTTTACCAGTGTTTAAGACTTCATCTATAGCGATTTCCATCCCTTTTTGCCAGTTCAATGAGTCGAAAATTCTAAAGACATCAATGCCTCGCTTTGCTGATTCCTTTATAAATTCTCTAACGACATTGTCTGGATAGTTTTTATAGCCAACTGCATTTGCCCCTCTAATCAGCATTTGAAGCATAATGTTCGGTATCTTCTCTCTTACGAGATCTAGCCTTTCCCATGGAGATTCATTTAGGAAGCGATATGCCACATCAAACGTCGCACCTCCCCACATTTCAAGAGAAAATAAATCGTTAGCAAGATGTGAATAAGAAGAACCAATTTTCTTTATATCCACCGTTCTCATACGTGTTGCAATTAATGACTGCTGTGCATCACGCATGGTCGTATCTGAAATAAGTAATTTCTTTTGGTTATGAATCCAATCCACAACCCCTTTTGGCCCTTGCTGATCTAGTATCTGCTTGGTTCCAAAGTAACCTCTTTTATCAATTTCTTTATCATAATGCGGCACTCGTGGAACATCGAACTCCGCTTTAAAGCCCTTCGTCTGATTAACGACCTTCTCACCGATAAAAGACAACACCTTATACTCTATGTCCGCTTTAGGTGCAATGTCAAATAATGAAGGATTTTCTGCGATAAAATTAGTATCACACGCACCTGCCATAAACGTCTCATGTTTAAGTACGTTGATTAAAAAAGCGATGTTGGTTTTAACCCCTTGAATCTTCATTTCGCTTAAAGCTCTAAGGGACTTACTAATTGCATCGTGCCATGTGCGACCTAGAGACGTGGCTTTTACTAGCAAGCTGTCATAATATGGACTGATGACAGCTCCAGTAAAACCATTGCCACCATCTAGACGTATCCCGAAACCTGAACCCGAGCGGTAAACGTCAATTCGACCTGTATCAGGTGCAAAATTATTAGATGGATCTTCTGTCGTTATCCGACATTGAATTGCATAGCCCCTAGGGATGACACTGGCTTGATCTTCAATGCCCACCTCATCAGAGTTAAGCGGTAAGCCTTGAGCGAGTAAAACTTGACTTTGGACAAGGTCAATTCCCGTAACCATCTCAGTAACCGTATGCTCAACCTGAATTCTAGGATTCATTTCAATAAAATAATGCTGTCCTGTTTTATCTACTAAAAACTCACATGTCCCTGCATTTCTATAATTTACTGCACCAGCGATTTTTAGAGCGTCCTCACAAATTGCATTTCTCTTCTCTTCAGTAAGTGTAAATGCCGGTGAAAATTCAATTACCTTTTGATGTCTTCTTTGAATCGAGCAATCACGTTCAAACAAATGAACGAGATTCCCATAATTATCTCCCAATACTTGTACTTCGATGTGCTTTGGATTTTCAAGGTACTTTTCTATAAAGACATCGTCTATACCAAACGCCTTTTTTGCTTCACTTTTAGCGCTTTGGTATTCTCGAATCAAATCCGCTTCATGACGTACGATACGCATACCACGACCGCCACCACCAGCAGATGCCTTTAGAATCACTGGATAACCACAGATTTTTGCAGCCTCTAAAGCTTCCTCATCTGTCTGAATTGGTTTTTCGATTCCTGGTATAACAGGTACCCCAACCTTGATTGCCACTTGCTTTGATTTGATTTTATCTCCTAAAGCGTTCATCATCTCAGCATTTGGACCGATAAAGACGATACCTGCTTCCTCACACTTTCTAGAAAACTCAGGGTTTTCAGATAAAAAACCATAGCCAGGGTGAATCGCATCAACCCCTTTTTTAATCGCTAATTGAATGATTTCATCTATATTAAGATACGCATCAATTGGACTTTTCCCTTTTCCAACTTGATAGGATTCATCTGCCTTTGTCCTAAACAAAGACCCCTTATCTTCTTCTGAATAGATTGCCACGGTTCTGATGCCTAGCTCGTGACAAGCTCTAAAAACACGAATAGCGATCTCTCCTCTATTGGCAACGAGAACGCGTTTGAACTTTTGCATAACTACCTCCAACCTTGTTTGTCTCACTTTTTTATATTCTATTATGACAGATGAGAGAGAAAAGTCACGAACTTTTTAGATATAAATTAATTTATATTACGGATTTTATTAAAATGTTATTTTTTTCATGAGATTTGCTTTAAACTGTCTGCGGTGGGTATACTCTTTCGTATACAAAAATAATTTTATTCTACTAATGTTTGTATTTAGGAGGTTTTATGTCCCATTTATTTGAACCACTCACAATTAAAAATCTCACTCTTAGAAATCGTATCGTAATGGCACCGATGTGCATGTACAGTGCTGATGAAGTTGGCAATCCGACACCATTTCATCTTAATCATTACGAAACAAGAGCAATCGGCGGCACTTCTCTCATTATATTAGAAGCAACCGCTGTTCAACCCCGTGGCAGAATTTCAGCTAACGATCTCGGAATCTGGTCCGATGCACATATAGAAGGTCTTGAAAAAATTGTTCAAGGGATTCATAGACACGGTGCGCTTGCTGGCATACAGCTTGCACATGCAGGAAGAAAATGCACGGTATTATCAGAAGATGTCTTTGCCCCTTCAGCGATTCCATTTGATGAAAACGATGCACAGTTGAAAACGCCGCGTGAAATGACCGAGGCAGATATTAACGAAGTCATTGACGCCTTTGCTAAAGGTGCTGAGCGCGCTTTAAAGGCAGGCTTTGATGTGATAGAAATCCATGCGGCACATGGCTATCTGATTAACGAGTTTTTATCCCCACTTACCAATCAACGCACAGATCACTATGGCAAACAACCAGAGCTTCTACTTGGCAACATCCTTAAAGCCATCCAGTCTAAATGGCCAGTTGAAAAACCGATCTTTGTCCGTGTTTCCGCTGAGGATTATGTCAGCGGTGGCAATACCTCTGAATCCATCAGCCATCTAATAAATAAAGTAAAGGACCTTGGGATTGATGTGGTTAATGTCAGCTCAGGTGGCGTCGTACCTGCAGGAATCAAAACCTATGATGGCTATCAGACCAAATTTGCTGAAACCATTAAGCAGCTAACAGAACTGCCTGTTATGTCAGGTGGTCGTATAAAAACCGCTGAAATGGCGGAGGAAATGATTAGAAACAATCGTGCTGATTTGGTCTTCTTAGGTCGTCAGCTCCTAATCGATCCTTATTTCCCACTCCATGCAGCAACAACTTTAAAGCAAGAGATTGATTACGCACCTGTCCAATATGAAAGATGGAAAACATCGAGATAAGGATCGTCAAAAAAATAATTCTAAAATTAAAATAAGCCTGAGTCATTATCGTGACATAGGCTTATTTTAGTTGATTATGACAGTGACTAAAGACTTTGCTTTAAAACAAACCCAATCAGTGCACTATTCAGCGCATCCGGTTTTTCATAAAAGGTGACATGTCCACAATTGGGAATCGTAATAAACTCTGCATTTTCAATGCCTCTTGCGATAATCTCAGAAAACTTTAGTGGCTTTAAAATATCATTGACGCCACAAACCACAAGCGCTGGACATTTGATTTTATGCAGTTCCTCTGTCATGTTAACATCTGCAATAAACGTTTCGTATAAAGTGATCTGCCCCTCAAGATAATCCTCAGGGATTTCATTGAACCCTTTGGCTCTCTTTTCGAGCAGTGCTTTATTTGCCACTAAGTAATCATGATAATACAAACTTGGTAGCATGGTATTGAAGAAAAGCTCTCCTTGTTTCAAACTCGCTATCGCTTTCCACCCCAAAACGAAGCCAGTTAACACTTCATCCAGTTCACTTACTGAATCGATGATTGAAAGGCTCAGTACCTGCTCTGGAAATAGCATCGCCGTTTTCATAGCGACTTCCCCTCCATAGGAAGTGCCGATAAAATGCGCCTGATTAAAACCTAGCGCTGTCATCAGAGCAATCGTATCTTCGGCATGCAATTTAAAACTGTATGGTCCCTCAGGCTTCTCAGATTTGAGCTGGCCTCTAAAATCGTGTAAAAGAACACGGTAACCCAATTTCACAAAGGGCTTCGCTTGTTCTAACCAACTAGACGCAGAAGCCATAACGCCATTGAGAAAGACGATATCGCCTTTTTCACCTGCTGTACCATGTATTTCATAGTACAAATTAACACCGTTTACTTTTTTTGTTGCCATAAATCCTCCTCATGTCTTTTTTTCTATAGTCGTCTCCCTAGACATAAGAGTGAGTGATGCGATTTAAACGATAAACAGCCCATATTTGAAAGCTGATACAAAGTATGATAAATAGTGGAAATAAGCCCAAATTAAAGTGCTTCATCACGACGCCAAATAATGGTGGAAAAACTGCTATCCCCACATACGCAGAAGCCATTTGATATCCGATGACACTTTGAGCGACCTTCTTGCCAAATCGCTTTGGCGTCTCGTGCACCATCGCTGGAAAAATAGGCGCAAATCCTAATCCTACGAGGACAAAGGCGATCATTAGAAGAGCACTAGACGGTAATAAAAGCATTGCAAATCCACCTAATGTTGCAAGCGACAGACCTAGAGTAATCATTTGTCGATTGTTCAGCTTAAAGGATAAGAATCCAGCCAAAAATCTCCCCAGTGTTATCCCCGCATAATATGAAGCTACCCAGTTCGCCGCTGATTCCACCGCGATACCTCTCACCTGAACCAGATAGCTCGCGCCCCAAAGACCCATGGTGTACTCACCTGAGCAGTAAGCCATAAAAACTAAAAGCGCATAGATAACGCCTGGTTTTTTCAAAGGTTTAACCGAATCCTTTTCATTTGCGTCTAACGTATCCTCGTCATCGGAATGTTGTGCCTCTGACTTTTGATCTTGTAATCGCCAAAGGGGTAAGGAGATAAATATGATCGTCGCCAAGACCAATTGTATGCCAGCGACTAAAAAATAACCATTTCGCCATGAACCTGATGTGGCGAGTACCGCACCCATAAGAATCGGCCCTGCAGTGGCACCAACACCCCAAAACGAATGCAGCCAGTTCATATGATGTGCTTTAAAGTGTGTTGCCACATAGTGGTTGAGGGCTGTATCCACTGAGCCAGCGCCAAATCCTAAAGGCAACGCCAAAATTATAAACCATAAAAATGATGGCGCAAACCCATATCCCAGAAGCGCAAGACCCGTCATAAGTCCGCTAAGCAAGGTAATCTTCCCTTCGCCAAAGCGTTTGATCAGCTTGCCACTTAAAAGGCTACTTGCAATTGTACCTCCCGTGATCACAATAGAAATAATTCCCGCAGCATCAAGTCCTAAACCCCAATCCAATCTAATCTGAGGCCATGCAACACCTAAAAGGGCATCTGGCAAACCTAAGCTGATAAATGCTAAATATATGACGATCAATAATACGGTTGTAATCATTTCTTGCCTCTTTCATCTATAAATTCGAAAATCCAATTTATTACTCAAATTTATTTCTCAAAATTAATTATTATCTGTGTCTGTCAATACTACTATTTACCGATTATAATACCCTAAAAGTAAATCTACCATTTTACCGTAGCTTTTAACTCCATCCTCTTGAAGATTGGATTTTAAGTAAGTGTCATTGACGGTATCGGCAACTTCATTTGCCTTCCCTTCGTAACTTTTCCAAAATTCACTATAGGCGATTATGTCTCGATTCACACCTTCAGCGTAGGTCGCTCTTAATTTCATAGCGTCATCTGCATTTTCACTATAGAGTGCGTTCATCGTGTGAATCAATGCTAGAATGGTCCCTGAATATTGAAAATCCTTATCAGGGTGTGCCATTGCTGCAATATAAGCGATAAAATTAGCTTCATCTTCAGGTGCGAATCCTCTTTGATGTGCCATTTCATGCAAAGTAGTCGCTGGTAATAAAAGATCTGGAACGGCTACATTAACGTTTGCTTCAGCAGTATAAGGAAAATAAACACCGGTTATTCCCGTATAAAGCATGGCTTCTGATGCCAGTACAGGCTTTGGTTTTCCATATAAGCCTGAAAACACATCATACGTCTTAGAGAGTTCAAAATACCCATCTCTAGCCCTTGCAAAAATCTGCTGAAAACCACCAGAAATGGTCATTATACCGTTTGAATCTTCAGATTGATACGCTCTTAGTCGATTGGCATCTGAAATCAATTTTTCAGTTAAGGTCACCAAATCTGATTCAGCGTATTTTGTGACTTCAAATCCCATGATACCTGCTACTGATTCACGTTGATAATTAAACCCCCATAAGAACATAAAAAGAACATATAAAATTGTAACGTATTGCGCAAGTCTAAATAGACTCTTTATTAGACCACCTCTAAAAATTCTAACGATCAGCAAGACAGAAATGCCAACACCTGCCGCCACATGACCATATAATATAAGCTCCCCAAGAGAAAATTTAAACAGGCCAGTTGCCATGCTTAAAAGCTCAATCGTCCACTTGTTTATGTGTGTCGCATAGGTCACTTCAAAAGAAGAAAGGTTGTTAGGTATACTCAAACGTATCCCATAAACGATCAAGAGGAGCATAAAAGGCAATAAGTTTATCACCCATAATCGACCACTATGAGGTGTACGAATCTTTTCAGTACTTCTCAAATCATCAGTGCGTCTCTGACTTTTAGTACGATTCTGACTTTTAGCTTGTTTCTGATTATCTATGTCTTTCTGA
>DJWQ01000056.1 GCA_002441045.1 Firmicutes bacterium UBA6226
GTGTATCCAACTAACTTAAGTACTTCAGCTGCATTTTGTAGTTGTAGATTAAACATCTCTTTTAGTGTCTTTGCAGTAAACTCTGCACTATAATTTAGGCCATATAATACCTTACCAAGTATCTCTTGATTCACTTCATAAACCTTTGTTATGCCTTGTACCAAGTCTTCTGGCGTATAGCCTAATAAATTTAGAATATCAGCCGCTTTATCTACTTCAAGCTGATAGACTTTATTCAACACATTACCTACCTCTACCGAGCCATACCCTGCAGCAAATAAAACTTGTCCTGTTTGCAGTGCAGTTTGTTCGTATATGCCATCAAGCACTTCAGATATCGCTTCAGCTGAGTATTTATCATTAACCAAAAGCTCTATAACGCTCGTCATATCAAGTCCATATTTCTCTGAAATTTTATTTGCCACCTCTATGACTGATTTACCTTCAAGATGAAGTTGTCTCACAATTATTTGTGGGTGATCCATAATTTGAAACTTCAACGGCAATGTTCGAGCACTACTTTTTGATACATATGTTATCTCACCTATTAACAGATTTTCTAGCTCTAATGCTTCTATTCCGTCCATGTATACGCTAATTTTACTTTGCTGGTTTTTAACAGTGCCTTTTTTGAGTTCAAATTGATAAAAATTATTTTTTAAATCAACATTCAAACCATCGATAGTAATCTCTGCCTCAGGTTTCAAGGTGTTGATTTCTATAAACAGATAATCTTGTAAATTTTCATCGTAAACATTTAAATTTGAAAGTTTATTGTTTAATAATGGCGGTAAAAAATGCACCGCATCGATGGATGATTCAGTCATTGGAATAGTTGTTTCCTCTGCAAATGAATTCATACTCGCTAGAAATATCAAAACTACCATAAAAATTAAAATGCTTCTTCTCATACCTTCACCTTATATCCTTTCGCCAACAGTCCTCACAAATAAGAGCTCTGAAATTACAAGCTAATAGAAATCCTCTGACATGAGTCTTAGATTTAGCCACATGTAAAACTATGGCTAAATAAAAAAACCGACCTTTCGGTCGGTTACGCTACTAGCTCCATTAGGGAATAAGCGTCCAAATGTACCCTAACTTCAAAACTCCAATTGCTTAACTATAATATTTATTAAATCATATTATAGTTAAAAATAAGACTAATTTTTAAAGCTAGCGAAATTGGATCATATTTTGGCGAAATTGGCATTTATTTCGATTAAACTGATTACTTCTGTATGGCTATGGCAGCCATAAGAGTAAATGTAGATGCATCAGAGGTAATATTTAGATAACCGTTATAACGTTCAACTGATTGCTTAATGTTTTTAATACCTAGCCCATGTTCTAGTCCATCTTTCGATGAAATTAACTTTCCATCTTTTAAAAACATGCTATTTTGATGCTGATTCGTAACTTTGATTAAAAACTGACCCTCTATAACATTGGCTTCTAACAATATTTGTCTTTTACATACATTTTTTACTTTCTCAGATGCTTCAATCGCATTCTCTAAAGCATTCCCTAATATAATACATAGCTCCGCATCTTCAATCGCTAAGCTAGAAGGAATTATCGTTTTCACGCTTAGATTAATTTCCTTTTCTTTAGCTTTCAAATGATAATAGCCAATAATCGAATTTGCTATCACATGTTCGCAATACACTTCAATC
Organism: Firmicutes bacterium UBA6226; assembly: GCA_002441045.1. Next base: position 1,677 of record DJWQ01000056.1, read on the forward strand.
GGGTCTTCGTCAATCTTCTCCCCATATTGTTGAATCAATACATTGATTTGGTCATATTTTTGCGTCTTCATTAAAACCTCGATTGCACCCGTAAAATGATGTAAATCGTGTTTAATCCGTTTTGTTTCACTCACTTGAACCATCACTTGGTCATAATACTCTTTTTGCATGGTCATACGTTCTTTGGTCATTTCATATCGTGCCGACGTTAAAGCAATTTCGTTATAAACTTTTGCTATGTGAAGCGTATAAACGATACTAAAAATAAACATCGAAATCGTTAAGGCGATCATGAATGTCATCGCTAAATCAAGATAGATATTACCATTGATATAGTAACTATTAATAACGATTCCGGAAAATGCTATTAAAACCCCGATAAAGCTCAAAAGGTTACTGTTCGTCATGTTATGATGCACGCGTATGAGCCTCCAAAAAAGATATGTTTCCACACCAAAGGAGGCCACTGGTATCGCAATATTTAGATATTGATTATAAAACGGCAGTGATACAAATTGATAGATACAGAATATACCTAAATAGTAAGCAATAAAAAATACTTTCATTTTTCGAGAGATTTCTATATTAAACTGCTCTTGAAAAAGGAATATTAGCAAATACTTATATAAAAAACTTACAAAAAACATTAATGGATTGATGTCTTCGTATGAAAGGCCAAAGAATACAAGGTCCTTCCAATTGCTATAAAAAGAAGTTGTCAGCATAATCCTAAGAATGACAGCCAAAAGCATGATAATTAGCCATGGCGATCTTCTCCCCTTTTTAAAGGCTACCACATAAACGACTGACATCATAACAAATGCAAAAACAATCATCCCAAACATCATAAACTCGATATGCGTCTTACTATTTTCAGATGAAAGTACCAAGTTATATTGTCTTAAAATAGGCGTCATATAAAGTCCAGAAAAGCGCTTACTTGCAACCTCTATAACGATTTCATGTTCATTGTTATTGCTGAGCTGAACAGGGTAAAGCTTTGCTTCTGGTATGGCATCTATACTTTGGGTATCTTTTGAAATTGTACCGCTCTCAGCAGCTAAATGCCCATCGATATAGGCTCTATAGGCGCTGCCAAAATCGGGAATGTATACCGTCATTGGCTGATCGCTTGAAAAATCTTTTACTTTCAACTTATAAGAAGCATATCCATCAGATGGCAACCGCTGACCCTTTAAAGAATAATCTGACCAATAATCAGGTGTGTATATCAAAAAATCTGCAGTTGGACTAGACATTGCATCAGAATAGATCAATTGACGCCAATAAAAATCCCATTGTCCATCTAAGAGGATTCGATCGTCTGCTTTATAATTTTCTAATGATATTTCACCAGCCACAGCTTCTTTTGTATGAGTTATGTCATGATAATAAGCTGTATAGACAAGAGGCAAATGGGTCAGTAACATATATGCTGTAAGGCCAAAAATCATAATGAAGATCGTTTTTCGTGACTTCAAAGTTACACCCCTTTGCTCATTCGACTAAACAGATAGGCATAGTATCTTTCACGGCTCTCTTTAACAAATCGCTTAGAAATACCTACCTGATGGTTTATGACCTCGAAAGACTTAGTGTTATATGATTTTATGTACGCCATGTTGATAACATAACTTTGATGACATCTTAAAAACTATTCTTTAGGAAGTCTTTCTAATATTTGACTTAATTTTTCATAGCATTGAAACGTATCGCCATTTGCAAGGTGAACGTAAATCTGCTTGTCATCGCTTTCTATGAATGCAATTGACTTATGTGCTATAAAATACTCAGTACCATGACACTTCAAAGTTAATACCGATTCTTTTAAATTTCCCCTCGTCAGTTTAATTTCTGTATAAAGTGCTTCTAATCGCTCCTTGTTCACAGGCTTCACAAGATAGTTAAAAGCAAAAACAGCATATGCGTCAGAATAATGCTCACGGCTAGACGTCGTCATTACGATTTTTATACCGTTGTTAATACTTCTCAATTGTTTTGCGATCTCAATCCCAGTTTCACCAGGCATATAAATATCTAGAAATATAACGTCTATCCGATCATCTGCATCACTTACTTGTTCAATTTTTAAAATTCTGTCCAATAATGCTTTCCCTTGCGAGTAGGTTTCTATTTCTACACTTTCATCCAACTCTTTGAGTAAATGGGATAACCTCAAAATATCTGAGCTCGTGTCATCACATATTGCAACTCTAATTCTCATGTGCCACCTCATTAAGAACAAAGTTCATTTTGCTTATTATATCTCTAAATCATATTTTTCACTACTTTAATTGCAGGCGAAACTACGAAATATTTTGAAAACTATATTTTGAATAAATCAAACAATGTTACATAACTAGGCTCATACTTGTGTTTTTGGTATAATGGTAGTGACTATTTTGTGAAAGAAAGGTAATAATATGAAGATCAAGTTAGACTATCCCCAAGTAATAACACTCGATTCAATTCTTGATCAAAAAAAAATTGCCCGATCGCTACAAGATGCAATGTTTGATCAAAGAGAATCAAATCACCCCATCGTACATTTTGAAGATGAACAGCAGCTTTTAGACGCTGTAAGAAGAGGTGATTTAAATCAGATTATCACATTAATAAATACAAGCTCTAATCTTGATATCTATATGGGACAGATGTCAAACGATCAACTACTACAAGCAAGATATTCATTTGTTTCAGCAATAACACTCATCACAAGAAATGCAATTTTAGGTGGATTACCTGAAATCGATGCTTACAATTTGAGTGATATCTATATTCAAACTATGGATCGATCAACAAATCTTGACACAATTTTCAGTCTTTTTTTGTCTGCACTCATTGATTTTACTAAACGTGTTGAAACCGTCTCCACTCGAGATTACAAGTATTCAAAGCCGATTTTTCAATGTCTTGAGTATATTAACAGCCACTTACACAATCGGATCACATTAAGTGATCTAGCTAAAGTCAGTCAACTTTCAACCGCCTATATATCATCACTTTTTAGAAAAGAAACGGGTCAGACTTTCACTGAATACTATATAAATACACGTCTAGAAGCTGCTAAACAGATGTTACTCTACACGAATAACAGCATAACAGAAATAGCTAGTTTGCTATCATTCTCATCACACTCTAACTTCAGTTATCACTTCAATAAAAAATTTAAAATAACACCTAAGGCTTTTCGTAATTCTGCCAAGTAACTTTTCTTTCTTTAAGCTTTGGGCACATGACCAAAATACATCAGTTCCCAAACCGCGGAGCTTGAGACAGATTTGTCCACTAACTCGTTATCAACAATGTGTTCTATAGTGACAGTACCAGCAAACCTAATATATGCACCGTCAAATCTAATAAGACGTCCAATTAATTTCGAGATACCATTAGCAAAATCGATGAATTTATTACACGAAATGTCTTTTAATCTCTTGTAAGTAATTCTATATTGATTCGAATGATCAATATAATTATATATGATTGTATTAGCAACTGGTTTTTTAGTTTTATTATCGATATATACATCTTCAAAAGTACAGCTTACGAACTGTGGGTCTTCCGCTACCAACTTTCCATCCTTAAAAAGTATAAACACATCCTGTTCTGAACTGCTGTATTTTGGTGTAGCAACCATATGAGCATTGATAACAGTGTAAGGACCCACTTCTGCTCTCCCCCAGTACCAATGATGCAGTAGCTTGGTCATTTGGGCATCACCCCAGTTATGATCATGATAGCCACTGCCTTGTATCAAGACTGTCTTGTTATTGTATTTTAAGGTACCAGTTACATTTCCATGTGGAACTGCAGGTAACCATGCAAAGTAATTTTCGTTATCTTTATGCTTAAAAAAAGAAAAACCAGTACCTGGGCGATAATTATCCACAGTGCTTTTTAAAGTCAAATCTGCTTTGACATCTGATTCATCTATCTCAATATGATATTCTCTCAAGTCACCAAAAAACTTGTTATTTCGAATTTTTACATCACAACGTTCAAGTGACGAACTAAACTCTAATGGATTGCCACTAATTGCTTTTGTAAATATTTCTTTGCCTTCTTTGTCCGTAAGTGAAATTGTAATAAAGGGCTTTATCCCTGTATTAATTGCTATCATGTTCTTAGTATAAAAAACAATGACAAGCGTATTACCATTTTCTAAAGTAACATCAAAGTACCACCACTCGAAATTTCCTTTTTTACCATTTGTCCTCATGCCATCTTCCCAAGCTTCAACAATCTTTTTATTTAATCCTAATTTGTGATAATCTGCTTCCTCAAATAAAAAAGCTTTACCAATACTTCTCATCCCATTTGCCTCCTTACAACCGTTCTATTTAGTCATTCAATTAATTACGAATATTCTATCTATGTTTTTCTATTTAGACTATCTTATATTTTCACTTTTTATCAGAATTTTAAGGCGACTTCATTTTTTAATTATTAAATAATTACAGATACCCTCTTGTAATCAAAAAAGACTTTATAAGTTTTGTCTTATAAAGCCCTTTTATTGATTTTCGTGGCAGATAGAATTTTATAAATTTTGGATACTTGTTAATCGATTAACAGTTTCCGTCGTGAAGATATATGTGTTCCTTAATTTGCTCTAACAACTGATCTTTTGTCTGATCTTGAAGCTTACTTTGATCTAATGTTATGAGTAAATCCAGTAGCTGCTCTCTACTTCTAGTTTTCAACCACTCGTGTAATTTAGACCAATCTTGTTCATTCAACATCTCTTTTATTTTCAACATGTCCTGACTCATAATCCTGTCCTGAGTCTTAAGCTGATCTTTGTCCTGAACTCTATCTTGAACTCTGTCCTGTACACAATCACCACAGTTGACGTAGTTACAGGTTTCAACACAAGTGCCATCTCTTAATTGTAATTGATCTCTAATTTGATCACCATTACCCTTACCTGCTGCGAATACAGTGGTACTTGATAGTATCACTAACATACTCAATAATAGAATTGCTATGCCTTTTTTCATAAAATTCACCTCGCTCCCTTGCGTTTCAAAATTCTATTTGTCACACTTTTTACTAATTGTTTTTTCCATTGCCATTTGACTCCGATGTGTTTGGACCACCTGTTGAATTTTCTTGTCCTTGATGCTCAGTGCTACCTTGAGATGTGTTTGGTGAGGTTGCTTCTTCAGAAGTTGATTCATCAATATTTTCTTCAGTTTCCGCTGTTGGATCTGGTTTGCCAACGGTATGCTGTTCGGTGTTTTGCTCAGTGTTTTGCTCAGTGTTTTGTTCTGTATTTTGCTCTGTGTTTTCCTCTGTTTCACGCTCTATATTCTGTTCTCTATTTTGCTCTGTATTTTGATCAGTGTTCTGCTCTGTGTTTTCCTCTGAGTATTCAGAAGTTTTGCTCTCTGAACTCCTTTCAGTGTTTTGTTCACGATTCATTTCATTATTATTTTCCGTATTATCTTCTCTATTCTCATTAAATTGATTTTCGTTATTAGTTTCATTTTTAATTTGACCTATCATCTCTCTGATACTCATGTTCATGTATGCTTCAGTATTTTCGTCCTGATTCATCTCATTCAGTTGATTGATTAAGTTCAGTTTGCCAGAAGATATACCGTATTCGTAGGCCTCTTCTCTAATTTTTAGCGTCGTTCGTTCTTGCTGTATTATGGCCGTTTTTTTGACTTCATTTAAACCTTGGATCAGCCCATTCTCTGAACGTTCTTCTAATTGTTCAAATGTATCAATATTATTCCCTTTTACCTCAGTGGTGATTAAAATGATGTTATTACCACCATCCGAAATATAGCCATTATTTGCGGCTGCTATTACGACTGCTTTTACAGAGTTCTCTACATTTTTTCCGTTAACTGAAGCCTCATTTAATATAATTGCCCCTTCATCATTAAAAGCATGCGCATCTACCACTAACCCAAAGATATTTACCCCAAGCTCTATGCTAGGGTTAATATCAATACTCATAAAATTGATCGGTGTTTTATAAAACTTATAAGCACCAAAGCTACTTCCCATGGTAATAATGAGCATGCATATAATTAAGGCCAATCGTCTTACGGGTAGAATAAGATTTATGTGTCTTTTTTCACCTGATAAAACTGCATTAAGAGCAGACTCCGTCTTACTTATAAGCGACGTTTCAGCATATACTTGATTGAGTGCACTTTTAAATTTGGTATTCATCATCCATGCCCTCCAGTTTCTTTTTCAAAAGGATTTTTGCCCTATGTAGATGAGAGTAAATGGTATTTTCATTCATTTTTAAAAGCTCTGCCATTTGAGGCACCGTTAAATCTTCATAATAGTGAAGATAGATGACGTCCTTATACTTTGTTGGTAAAGATAATACCACTGTCATTAACTGATTTTCAGCGGGTTCCGCAAATGGCATTGCAATCGCTTCAACAAGGTCGGTTCTCTTACGCCAAAAGCTTTTTAGTACATCCTTGCAAGTATTTATGGTCACTCTAATTAACCAGGCCTTTTCATGGGCATCATTATTAAAAGGTGTTTTGTTAAGAAGCAGCTTGATGAACACTTCTTGAAAAACATCTTCGACATCAGTTTGATCTTTGAGATAGACAAAGCAGATTCTTCGAACCATATCTGCATATTGATTTAATGCTCGAGCTGCAACCTCGTCCTTATTGTCAAGCAAGGCCATAAAATCGTCCCCTTCTACTTATAAAACGATTGAACTTCGAAATTCCATGCACTAAATAAAGAAAAAGATATGAAGGCAATTGGCTTCATATCTTTCTGCTATAAATTACACTTATTCCGTTATTTTCTTACTTATCTGTGCCTTCTATTTCTTCTATCATTTGCTAATCGCCATATACGGCTATATACCCAACTTGAATCTATTTAAATAAATCCCTCTTTTAATTTTATCGGAAAATACCTTTGCATTTGTTTATAACCTAACCCTAACTCTATTTCATGATATGCACTATCCCTACCATCCTCGTAAAGATAAGGCATATTAAACATTACGTTTCTATCCTCATCTATGATGAAATTTGTACTTTCAAGCCACTGGTGCACCTTCGATTCCACCTTGCTTAAGCTCTCATTGTCCTCATCGATGCTAACTGCCATCGCATATAAGCCACCTTTGAAATCTATGAGATTAAATGGTGCAACATCAGAAGGCATAACTTCTTCTTTTACCGAACAGATCCATTCTGCCTTATCTTCGACTGATAATAAGAAGTCAAAGCAATCAAAGATTACGCTTTGATAAAGATGCGTTTTCTGCCAAAGCTGATACATATATCCACCATACTTAAACATGTCTTCCCAAGCTTGTACACCAACTGTTACTGCTTTAAAATCAGGAATTCTAACAACCATAATATCTGGAATTTTTTTATCTAGTCGTTCTGATATTTCAAGTAAGCGATTTACTTTTGAAGGTTTTCCTATGTAATCGATACTCGTTAACTGTGTTTCAATTTGTTTGGCTTTTGAATATAACTGTTTTATATCTGAGTTCTCCGAGAAGTTTACTAGCTCAATTTCATGTATAAAGTCCATAACAATTTCTTTAAGTTCATGCAATAAAGCAACCTCGTCATCGATACTGGTTACTTTTTTCCCAAGAACCTCTAATACAACCTCTGAACCAGACGCACTAAAAACTCTCTGAATATCTTTTATGCTTATGTTTAGCTTTCTGAGAATTAAGATCTGTTCAAGTCTTCTGATAGCACCTTCGTCATACATACGGTATGCATAGTCAGCACTTCTAATACTCGTTAGAAGTCCTATATCCTCGTAGTAACGTAAAGTTCGAGCAGTTACATCGTATTGGTTGGATACGTCTTTGATTTTAATTAAATGACTCATTTTCGTTACCTCTCTTCTGAAATATTTGTTCTATACCTAGAATAAAGGATTACCCAAAGGAAGAGTCAAGTGGATAATCCTAAAAAATTTACGCTTAATATTCTACTTTATTAATATAATAAATCACCATTTCTTCGCCATCCTCTACTATAGTAGAACTATAAACAAAGTTTTGCTTTCTAAGCAGGTTAATCGATGGTAAATTATTACTTTGCGTATAAGCTTCTATCTTGCTCAATCCAAGAATGTTAAAACCATATGTCACACAGGTTTTTAAAGCTTCACTCATGTAACCAAGCCCTCTATAGCTTGGAAATAAACCATATCCGAACTCTGCTGTACTTCGATCTTCGGAAAAATTCCATAATGAAATAGTACCAACAAGTGTGTCTGTATTTGACAAATAAATTCCCCATAAAAACCATTTACCTTCATCTATTCCCACTTGCATCCTATGAAGATAGTTCGTTACCTCATCAAGAGATTTATACTCAGGCATTTGAACATATGGAAAGTTGCTCTTATCAGAATAATAGTCAAATAATGCAGGAATATCAATTTCTGATAGTGCTTTCAAATCAATTCTTTGAGACTTTAATGTTTCCATTTCATCACCTCTCTGTATTCACTGATATTGAAGATTTACAAAATTCGAAGCAATCTTATACTTGATTATAACAGAACATTTGTTCTGTAGTCAATTATGAGTTATTTTTCGAGTCTTTCGAGATAAATTTAAAGCCATAGATTAACACTATCTATGGCTTTACTCATAATTTATCAATTTTAAACACTATAATATTGTTATTCGGTCTTTACCAAGCTGTTTTGAAACGTACATAGCTCTATCCGCTCTCGTTACAGCTGTGACGATAGTATCATCTTCCCCCACGAGCGTTTGACCGATACTAACTGTTATATGAATGTCATTTGGGAATACATGATTTCGAATCGTTTCAAGTATTTCAGTCGAAATATCATCCTCATTTTCAGAAATAATAAGGAACTCTTCGCCTCCCCATCTAGAAAAGCCTGTATTATCATATTTGAGCATAATTATTCTAGCAATTTCAACTAGGACATCATCTCCGATCTTATGACCAAAGGTATCGTTGATCAACTTAAAGTTATCTATATCAAAAAGTATTATTTTAAAACGTCTTTTGTTTTCAATAAAATCATTAAAATATTCAGTGATTTTTCTTCTATTGTACAGGTTAGTTAAAGCATCTCTTTGTGCCAAGTTCTGTAGCTCATTATTTTCGGTAATTTCTCGATCAATAATACTACGTATATATCGAAGCATAAAAAGCATGGCTAGATAAAGGCAAATGGCAAGTGTGGACTCATAAAAAGAACGCAGTTCAAGTACACCAGTGTCTACTAAACTTTTAATTCTAACACTTTGAGCTATCAATAAGCATATCGTTCCTATATCCGTAATATAAATTTGATAATCTTTAATATATAACACATTAACTGAAACGAGTATCAATGCTATCATCGCATAGAGCTGAAAGGGTGTCGTATAGCTGAAAATCAGAAATAATCTAACAAACCCCAGTCCAATCATCAGATTTAGTCCAAGCTCATATTTACCAATATATAATAAGGTCAACACAACCATAAAAGCTGTAAACGAGACACTTCCAATGATGACAGCACTAATCGTATCTTCTAAAATGAAGAACTCCGTTATCACAATTATAAAAATTGCGAACATCATTACGATGACAAAAGGAAAGCTATACTCCGCTTTTTTTCTAATGAAGAAATCTTTATCTTTATAATTTTTAATTAATTTGTCCATATTGAAATCCTCATTTCAAAATTGTTCTTCATAAGAATATATTACCCTTTTTATATATTATCTAAAAGGCACACATTTTCGGTCTATAATTCTATTTTTCTTATCCATATATAGAATTATATAATAGTTTTAACGCACATAAAAGGCACTTCTATCGAAGCGCCCAAAGAACATTTTCCTCATAGCATATTTCTAATTAATTCCCATACATGAGTATTAAACTAGAATTACTTGTTAAATAATCTTACTTAAACTAAAACAAATTTTCAGCTAGCCCATGATTTATTTTTGTTGAGTCTATCTCTTCTTCAGCTTTTTGCATGATTAGTCCCATCGCTTCAGATTGAAAATCCCAATAATAATAACCTACGTTATACTCATTTAAAATATGCTTCACATCCTGAATCCAGTTCTGCCCACCTTTGTCATTATAACAAGGATGCGTTAAACCAATCTCTCCGATATGGACTGGGACATTGTTGTCTCTGCCAAACTGAAGAATTAAATTCAATCTTTTTCGAAGATAGTCCATATTCCTAGGCAGAGAAACACCTTCCTCTACCGGTTCAAGAATTGATTCATCAGGGTAGCTGCCACCATCTGAGTCATTACCGATCCACCCTGCATACTGATGTGTATAATCAATGGGATCATAGAAGTGATAGTCATATAGGATATTCTCCCAGTTAACTTTTTTATAGTACTTAGGTGAATCCAATTCATCCCCTTTTCCATCACAGCCATATAATTTTGATACTACAATCAAATGATTTTCATCGATACGTCTTATGTGTCCTATCGTTTTATCTAGTAGATCATAATAGCTTTTTCCACTATGATCATCCGTAACGGGTACATTAAAGAGGTCATAGCCAAGTAGCGCATCTTCATCTTTATACCTTTCCGCGAACACCTGCCACATCCCTATAAATCGCATCTGCAATGCTTCATCGTACCAAAATCTGAAATCTTTGCCGTCCTCTTTATCAAGCCAGTCACCACCATGAGGTAAAACCAAAGCTAAAGTAACCAGTAGACCATTCTGTTTCGCATGCTTGATCTGTAAATCCAGCCATTTTAGAGCTGTCGTATCATAAGCAAATGGTGTTTCATAGGGTTCGAAAAAGCTATGACGTACTAACAGTCGAATACTATTTGCCCCTAGCTCTGAAGCATACTTATATGCTGAATCATCCAATCCCGTTTGTAGAATCACTTCACTGGGCATCCAGTAATTTTGAGTGAAGTTGAAACCGATGAGTCTGATGGGCTCATCGGTTTTGGGATGGATAAGCTGTCTACCTTTTGCTTTAATGTACATTAAATCGCCTACTTTCTTTCAAAATTTATAAAAAAGAGCAGTAATATCAACTGCTCTTTTGGTTTATCTGTAATCGTATTCTCTATTCTTCTGGTAGCGACTCAAATGCTATCGAATTTCCAGTTCGCTTAAATGCCCAATACTTCCTTCCATTCAGCGAGCTCTGCTCGATCCTTGTTTGTCACATTTACAAAAGAAACTCTTTGAAACTTTGACAACTCTTTTTTTATTCTGCCAGCCAATTTAAGCACTTCTCCATTTTGGGTTGTGTTTGTACCTCTAATGATTTCATTTAGCGCACCGTCATTGATTGTAATTACGATGGTTTCTGCTTTATACGCTTCTAATTTTCTTAAAAGAATCAATAAAGCATTCACACCTACTACTGCTGGTTTCATGTATTCCAAATAAACAGATTCTTCCTTTATCACTTGATCGTCTTGAATTAAACTGTATCTAACTTCAATGTCCTCGCCTTCATATAAAGTTGAAAATGCAGCCATATATGCTTTAATCATTCTTACTCTCCCTTGTCATAATATAGAATTATATAATTGTTTAAATATCAATATTCATAATCCACTTACTCTATTATACCCAATCACTCCTCAATGACAATCAAAACCTTTCCCAAGTGCTCTCCACTGGCGTAATACGTCATAGCCTCTCTTCCACTGAGTAGAGTGAAGCGACGTGGATCTATTATTGAAGTTAATTTTCCCTCTTCATAAAGCTGATTGATCTCAGGCAAATTGCGATTTGTACTAAGCTGAACACAATTGTACTTTCTAACATACTTTTTCTCTAAAGACTTAGAACCTAACAATATGCGTATTACTTTAAGCATATCGCCACCAATCGTGATGTACATGCCATTATCATTTAAAACCTCGGCATACTTACTGAGTGGCTTATTGGTTTTACAATCGATGATTAGATCATACTTGTCAGCTTGTTTGGTAAAATCCACTTTCTTATAATCCATAAAAGCATCGTATCCCAACGAAAGTAGCAGTTCTCTTTTTATCTCTGCATCTATCCCTGTCAAATGAACGTTGAGGTCACGAAGCATTTGAACCGCATAGGTCCCAACGCCGCCACCAGCGCCGTTGATTAAAATCCGCATCCCATCTCTGATCTCACCAAAATCATAAAGCGCTTGATAAGCAAGCATCCCCGCTTGTGGAATAGCCGCTGCTATATCAAAGGGCATGCTTTCAGCCATATGACAGAGATGCTTTTCAGATGTAGCGA
>DJWQ01000159.1:0-1957 GCA_002441045.1 Firmicutes bacterium UBA6226
AAGTCTTTCAAAGAGGCAGAAGAGTTATTGGTTAAGTTAGTGAATCTAAACAGTGGCTATGCAGATCAAGCGGTTGCCGACGTGAATCAACTGAGCCTTCAAGTAAGAACGACTTCCCTCATAGCGGTTGTAGTAGGAACCGTTTTATCCATTTTATTTGGAATTGTTATATCACTTATGGTTTTAAAACCGGTGAATCAACTCAATAAAAATCTAACACAGCTGGCTACCAGTGGTGGTGATTTGACTCAGAGATTTGAAGTTAAATCCAAAGATGAGCTTGGCAAAATGACAATTTCAGTCAACCAGTTTTTAGAAAATCTACATGATATTATTAAGGGCGTTGTTTCTGACGCAAATATTATGGGTGAATCTGTTGAAGAAGTAAATAGAAATGTCGTTGAGCTCAATGATAATATTCAAGATGTTTCTGCTGCGACAGAAGAGTTATCTGCAAGTATGGAAGAAGCGGCTGCTTCTAGTGAAGAAATCAGTGCAACAACTAAAGAAATTGAGAATGCAGTCAATAGCGTCGCTGACAAAGCGCAGGAAGGTGCGGTAACCTCCACACAAATTAATAATAGAGCAAAAGCATTACATGAAACGGCGTTGAAATCTAAAAATACAGCAATTGAAACTTATGAAGCTTCTAAGATCCATCTAGAAAGTGCACTCGAAAAAACTAAGGAAGTAGAGAAAATAAACGTCCTATCGAATGTTATACTGCAGATCTCTGAACAGACAAATTTACTTGCTTTAAATGCGGCGATCGAAGCTGCTAGAGCAGGTGAAGCTGGACGAGGCTTTGCAGTTGTGGCTGATGAAATCAGAAAACTGGCCGAGCAGTCGAAAGAGTCTGTTACACAGATTCAACTGGTAGCGGAGCAAATTTTAGAAATCGTCGATGACTTGGCAGACAATTCAAAACAAATCGTTTCATTTGTAGAGTCGAAGGTTATTGGGGATTATGACGTTCTGGTAGATACAAGTACACAATACGAAGAAGATGCAAGAGTGTTTAATGATATCTCTTCTGATTTATCCGCTACTGCGCAACAATTATTAGCGTCTGTGGAGACGATTTCAAAAGCCATCTATGAGATCAGTATCGCTAGCAGTGAATCAGCTCGAGGTACCATGACCATAGCAGAAAAGAATGAGATAATTTCAGAACAATCAAAATCGGTATCGAACCAAGCTATTTCAATAGATGATGCATCTATTCGATTGAGAGATATGGTTTCAAAATTTACGATTTAGTGTTTAAATCTGTGGACCGGATGTCTAAAGATTTTTACTGCAAATAACTGGACAAATATATTTTAAAGTCAAAATTAATATCATAATGGAGTGAATTTTCTAAATTATAAACAATTTGAAAATTCACTCCATTTTTCGTTGACAGGACACCTTGCATAATTTATCATGATGTTATAAGGAACTACTGGATGGAGGTTGCTGTGATTGAAAAGCCGTCACTCTTGATGATGCAAGCGTCTCGAGAATTTACAAAGTCGGAAGTTAAAATTTATGATTTTATCAAAGATCAAATGGAAAGTATACTTTATCTTTCTTTAACTGAGCTCTCTGAAAAGTGTGGTGTTGGTGATGCTACCATTTTAAGATTCTGCAGAAAAATAGGCTATAATGGCTATCAGGATTTTAAACTGGCGATTGCTCAAGAGCAGTCATTTGAAAAGGAAATATCAAACGACGCTCATTTTTCTTCTAAACTGCTGAAGAATACTCAGACTGCACTTGAAGATACGATGAATTTATTAGACGATCAAGTGTTAACGCATGTATTAAATGCAATTGATGGGACCGATGACATTACGATCTTTGGTGTTGGCCACTCCGGCACAACTGCTTATGATTTACAAAGTAAACTAATGAGAGTTGGAAAACAAACTGGCGTTTATTCTGACGCGCATTTTCAATTAATGCGTGCCTCAAA
>DJWQ01000159.1:1984-8285 GCA_002441045.1 Firmicutes bacterium UBA6226
AAGATTTCTCAACTTTTTATGGTAGATGTTATCTGCACTGGATACAGTCTACTGGATTTAGAGCGAGCAAAACAAAGTAAAGAAGCAGCTTCAGAAGCTGTTACAAATAAATTATATTGAGGTGACCCATGATATTAGATCATATCAATGCGATAAGCAAGTACAGAGGCATTCATTCTAATTTGGACATAGCAATTGAGGCTATTGTAAATGGTGATTTGAATCAAAGAGTAGCAGGAAAATATGAAATTAAAGACGATGACGTATTTTATATGGTTCAAACCTATGATACGAAATCGTCAAAGGATGCTAAATTTGAGACGCATCATAAATATTTAGATATACAATGGATGGTTCAGGGCGAAGAAATCATGGGATTTCAAATCGAATCTGAACTTACAATTGATACACCTTATGACATAGAAAAGGACATTGCCTTTTATGCTGGAACGGGTCAGGACATCAAGGTTGAACAAGGTCGTTTTGCTATTTTTTTCCCGAATGAGGGGCATCAACCAGGTGTAGCTATTGACACTTCGAAACCAGTAATGAAAATAGTCGTTAAAGTGAAGTGGTAATTGGAGGTTAACATGAAGGCAATCATCAATGCATTAATTTATGAGCATCAAGCTTTTGTAAAAGAGCGAGTTATAATTTTTGAAGATAATATTGAAAGAATTATTTCGAACACAGAGTTTGAAGCAATCAAAGAAACAAGACAGATAGAAGTAATTGATGGAAATGGAAAGAAGGTTATCCCTGGATTTATTGATATTCATATTCATGGCGCCTGTGGCTGTGATGTTATGGATGGTGATCTAGAAAGTATCCAAAAAATTGCAGAGGGTGTTGTTACGACGGGAACAACGGCTTTTTTAGCGACGACGATGACCATGTCACAAGAAAGAATAGATACTGCACTTCAGACAACACGTGATTTTATGAAGCTTCAGTCTGAAAAATATTTTAATGCCGAGGCTGCAGGCGCTCAAATAGTAGGCGTACATTTAGAAGGCCCATTTATCAATCCTATTTTTAAAGGTGCTCAATCTGAATCTCATATCCAAAAACCGACGAACAGTTGGATTCTTCCTAATATGGATATCGTCAAAATGATTACGTATGCACCTGAAATGGACCCTGACTTTGAATTTGCAAAAGCTTTAAGAGGTACAGATATTGTATTATCAATTGGTCATTCTGGTGGTGATTTTGAGATGGCTTTAAAAGCTTACGATGAAGGGGTGCGTCATGTGACACATTGTTTCAACGCCATGACTGGATTACACCACAGAAAACCAGGCATTATCGGTGCTATCTTAACCAAGCCTTTTACGATGGATATTATTTCAGATGGGATTCATGTACATCCAGGATTTATTGGTGCGTTCATCAAACAAAAGGGAATCGATCAAACCATATTAATTACAGATGCAATGAGAGCGGCGTTGATGCCTGAGGGGGAGTATGACTTGGGTGGTCAAAAAGTGTTTGTCAAGGACAACAGCTGTAAGCTTGAGGACGGTACTTTAGCGGGTAGTGTTCTTACAACTGGACAAGCTTTAAAAAATATGGTTCGTTTTTCAGACATACCGCTTGAACGCATAATCGATATGTTGACAATTAACCCAGCGAAACTTTTAAAGCTTGAAAGTGTGATGGGAACACTTGAAGAAGGTAAATTAGCTAATATTGTATTACTAGATGAATCAAATAATATAAACAGTGTCTATGTTAAGGGCATTTGTCATTTTGGAGGCAAATAATGAACATAATTATTGTGAAAAACTATGAAGAGATGAGTCGAAAGGCAGCACACCTTTTTGTAGCTCAGTTGTTAAATAAACCAGATAGCGTATTGGGGCTTGCGACAGGCTCTACACCTGTAGGTATGTATAAAGAACTCATTCGTTTTTATAATGAAGGTATGATTACTTTTAAATATGCAACTGCATTTAACCTTGACGAGTATGTTGGAATCGAGAAAGAGCATCCGCAAAGCTACTGGAAATTTATGCAAGACAATCTATTTAATGAAGTGGATTTACCAAATGATAGACAATTTATTCCGAGTGGCACTGCACGAAATTTAGAGGATGAAGCACATAATTATGACCGTGGCATCGCAAAAGCTGGAGGTATAGACTTACAAGTACTAGGAATTGGGCGAAATGGTCATATTGGATTTAATGAACCAGATTTAAAATTTGAAGCGAGAACCCACGTTGTTAAATTAGATGAGCAAACCATCCAAGATAACTCTAGATTTTTTAGCAACATTTCAGAAGTGCCAACACTTGCACTTAGCATGGGTGTAAAGACAATTATGCAATCTAGAAATATCATTTTACTTGCTTCTGGGAAAGAAAAAGGTGATGCCATTCAAAAAATGTTGAGTGGAAATATTACGCCTGAGTTACCTGCTTCGGTTTTACAATTACATCCAAATGTAACTGCAATTATTGATTTAGAGGCGGCATCAAAGTTAGACATTGAAGCCTTGAGAGATCAATATAAAATAGTGACACCGAAGTAATATAAATACGAAAAAAACAATCAAAACATGAGATCACAATTTTAAACCCAAATAACCCTTCAATAAAATCAAAAAAACCAGCTAAAAGCTGGTTTTTTGCTTCTAAGTATAGAATTAATTATCTTGCTCGTCCTGAAATAAAATCGACAATAAATACAATTGCAGCAACTACAAGTAATATATGAATCAATCCACCACCGATTTTAAACAAGAGTCCAAGTAACCAAAAAAATACTACAAATCCGCCTAACCATCTTAAAAATGCCATAAATATTCTCCTTCCTGTTGTGATTTAAGTGTTTTTGAGTGTGGTGTGATTATCTAATAAATGAATACCCTTCTCAATTAAATTTAAACAGAAGTGCGTGTTTAGACTTATTTTGTTAACTTTTCTGTGATAAAATGGTCACATCAAATGAGACTTAAACGAGTTTAGGAGGCAGATATGTCTAGACACAAAAAAAGTAAATCAAAAACGAAAACGCTCTTTCGACTGGGTGCAATCTTAGCCGTTACATCATATACAGCGAGCAATCATTTTTATAAGGTAGCGGTTAGTCGATCTAACCAATCACAAATTAAGATAATAGATGATATAAAATATGATGCGCTGCCTTTAGACGGAGAAGAATGGCTTGATTCAGTTGGATATGAAATTATGACTTTAACTTCGTATGATAAACTTGAACTAAGAGCTTACTATATTCCCGCGATTAAAAAAAGTGATAGGACCGTTATCATTGCACATGGATATGGTATGAATGCACGTTCAATGTGTGCCTATGCTAAGTTTTATAGAGAAAAACTCGGTTATAACATTCTCATGCCAGATGCAAGAGGACATGGTATGAGTGACGGGGATTACAAAGGATTCGGATGGCATGAACGACTGGACTATTTGAAGTGGATTGAAGCGGTAATTTTAAAAAATGGATGGGACGAAAAAATAGTGCTACATGGCTTATCTATGGGTGCTGCAACTGTGATGATGACGAGTGGTGAAGTGTTGCCATCTAATGTAAAAGCAATTGTTGAAGACTGTGGCTATACTTCTGCATATGATCAAATCCGATATCGATTTAAGGAAGAATACAGCATTCCTGAATGGTTTGCATTACCAATGACGAGTCTATTAACTAAAATAAGAGCAGGTTACTTTTTTAAAGAAGCGTCTGCGATTGATCAAGTAAAAAAATGTAAAGTACCGATGTTATTCATACATGGCAAGGAAGATAACTATGTGCCATATAGAATGGTATTTGAGCTATATGACGCATGTTCAACGCAAAAGGCTCTGTATACTGTCAAAGGCGCAAAGCATGCTAATTCATTGGAAACAGATCCATTGAAGTATGTTGAAACGGTTAAAGCTTTTTTAGAACGATGTGTTAATGAATAAATTTAAAGTAAATAAATCAATGCGTTAAAATGGAATTTTAGTTGAACAGACTGCGTAAAACTGTTAGTCTATATATGGACACTTGGGGCAATCAATGATTGGCCCGTTTAATCTGTCAAATAAGCATAAAAGGAAGATCTTATGAAGTTATTATCTGTAGCGATTCCTTGTTTTAATTCACAGGAATATATGAGAACTTGTATCGAGTCACTTTTACCTGGTGGTGACTTAGTTGAAATCCTTATTATAAATGATGGTTCTTCAGATCAGACAGCTATAATCGCAGACGAGTATGCTATGTTATATCCGACACAAGTAAAAGCGATTCATCAAGTAAATGGTGGTCATGGCGAGGCAGTAAACGCAGGCATGCGAAATGCGACTGGTATGTACTTTAAGGTTGTCGATAGCGATGACTGGGTCGATGCTGAAGCGTACGAAAAAGTACTAGAATCGCTCAGGAAACTGAATATGGCTGGTAAATCAGTCGATATGATCATCAGTAATTTTGTGTATGAAAAACAAGGTGCAAGACATAAAATGGTTATGCGATACGACAATGTATTAGAGGAAAATAAAATATTGATGTGGGATCAAATTGGCAATTTTAGAAAAGGTCAATACATCTTGATGCATTCAGTTATATATAACATGGATGTCTTGAGAGCGTGTCAATTAGAACTTCCAAAACATACCTTTTATGTGGATAACTTATTTGTATATGAGCCACTACCTTATGTGAAAACACTTTACTATATCGATGTGGATTTCTATCGATATTTTATTGGAAGAGAAGATCAATCTGTTAATGAAAAAGTCATGATTAAACGTGTGGATCAGCAGATAAGAGTCAATAAGCTTATGGTGGACCATGTGGACTTATCAAAGATTACGGATAAAAGAAAGAAACGCTATATGATTAATTATCTTGAAATAACAACAGTTGTTTCATCAATTATACTCATTAGAGCAAACACAAAGGAAGCTTTGGAAAAAAAACATGAGCTATGGCAATACATCAAGGCGTCAAATCCCGATCTATATTACACTCTTAGAAACGGATTTATGGGAATGACTTTGAATCTACCGGGTAGATTTGGTAGAAGTTTATCAGTTGCTTTTTATAAAGTTACTCAAAAAGTTGTGGGATTTAACTAGGTGAAAGACATGAAAACATACGATTATCTGATAGTAGGTGCAGGATTATATGGTAGTATCTTTGCACACGAAGCGACTAGACTTGGGAAAAAATGTTTAGTAATTGAAAAGAGACCCCATATTGCTGGAAATATATATACGAGAAGCATAGAAGGCATTGAGGTTCATGAATATGGTGCACATATCTTTCATACTAGTGATGTAGAAGTGTGGGCGTATATCAACCAATTTGCAGATTTTAATCAATACATCAACTCTCCGATTGCCAATTATTATGGTAAATTATACAATTTACCGTTTAATATGAATACCTTCTATCAATTATGGGGAGAAGGAAATCCTGAGCGTGTTAGAGTAATTATTGATGCACAAATTAAAGCAGAAGGTATCACAGAGCCTAAAAACCTTGAAGAACAAGCCTTGAAGCTTGTTGGAAGAGAAATTTATGAAACCTTGGTGAAGGGGTATACTGAAAAGCAATGGGGTAAGAAAGCGACAGAGCTACCTGCATTTATTATTCGTCGTTTACCTGTAAGGATGACTTTTGATAATAATTACTTTAATGACCGTTTCCAAGGCATTCCGATAGGTGGCTATACTCAAATCGTCAAACAGCTACTGGAAGGCATTGAGGTAAGATTAAATTCAGATTTCTTTGCTGACAGAAATAGTTATGAAGCACTAGCGGATAAAATTGTTTTTACAGGTATGATTGATCAGTATTTCGATTATCAGCTGGGAACATTAGAATATCGTTCATTGAGATTTGAAACAGAAGTGCTAGACCAACCCAATTATCAAGGCAATGCTGTTGTCAATTATACAGATGCACAAACACCATTTACACGAATTATTGAGCATAAGCATTTCGAGTATGGTACTGGAGACAAAACGGTTATTACCAGAGAATATCCTCAAAATTGGCAGCCAGGTGATGAACCTTACTATCCAATAAATGATGAAAAAAATAATGCTTTGTATCTGGCATACAAAAGACTGGCAGAAACATGTGAAAATGTGATATTCGGCGGGCGCCTTGCTGAATACAAATACTATGATATGCATCAAATCATAAGACGAGTACTCGATGATATTAAAAACATCTAACAAAGTTAGGTGTTTTTTTATATATCGACGACACTTCTGTGGAAAATATTTATAATAAAATAGATAAAAAGATAATTGAACTCTATTTTGGGTATAATTCG
>DJWQ01000112.1:0-4018 GCA_002441045.1 Firmicutes bacterium UBA6226
CGGATAGGCATTTGGCCTTATGATACATATGTTTAGAAGGGAATGTAGCTATCATGACAATAAAAAAAGAATATCCAATATTGGAATTTGATCCAAATCCAAATGCTAAAATCAATCCTTCCACTTTAATATCAGAGATCAATGTACCAGAATATTGCGTCATTACGTTTTTTGGTTCGATTATAAAAGAGATGTTTGAAGCGGGAAAATTAACACAAATTAGTACCTTTTACTGTTCCACGATTAATTTGCCAGTTTATGAAACCGAATATAACGGTAAAAAAGTCGGCTTAATTCAAGGATTTTTAGGTGCAGCAGGTTCAGGCGCCTTACTTGAAGAACTAATTGCTATGGGATTTAAAAAGTTTATCGTTTGCGGTGGTGCTGGTGTTTTACAGAAGGGGATACAAGTCGGACATTTGGTTTTACCGGAATCTGCAGTAAGAGATGAAGGGTTTTCTTATCACTATGTTGAACCGTCACGTGAAATCGAGTGTAACGCATATGCGCTCAAAACCATCGAAGAGCTGTTAGATCAGGATAAGATCCCATATATAAAAGCAAAAACATGGACGACTGATGCGTTTTATAGAGAAACAGAGGATAAGGTTGCATTACGCGTTTCAGAAGGTTGTGTTACTGTGGAAATGGAAGCTGCAGCTTTTTATGCAGTTGCCAAATTTAGAAATGTCATACTTGGACAAATTCTATTCGGAGGAGATGACCTAAGTGGCGTCGAATGGGATTCAAGAAGATGGGTGAGCCGCGAAGATATTATGAGAGGATTGGTTGAAATATCATTAAAAGCTTGTATTAACTTATAAGTAAATAAAGAGTCAACGCTGAAAAATTAATATGAGATAATGGAATTAAAAATACCAATGAAGTAAAACAACGAAAGTTGATTTAACTCATTGGTATTACTTATTAAAAGCCAAATTATTAAGAAATGAATCAAATGATCAAATAATCAATTAATCACTTAAGCACTTATGCACTTATTCTCTACAATAACATAATCCATCTTCTTACAACCAATCACATCGGCAATCCGATCGCACTTTGCTCTAAATAAGAAGAAGATTTCTTTATCGGTTTGACGATAGAGCGTCTCAAAATTTGCCATGCCTTTACTGATAATGAGATCAGATGCATTAAAAGCCTCCCAAAATGCTTCAGAGCAATACGCTCTGATTACACCTTGTGAATTATGACCCGTATCTATAATGCGATCGACGTGATGCTGTAGACCTGCTGCCTCGGCATCAATTAAGGTAGCATCGTTGACAATAGGGCCACTCTTAACTACAAGCGTTAACTTCTCCTTATCGATCTGCTTTAATAAAAAACGGTCGAAAAATACCTCACCAGCATTATCTACGATGTACATGATTTTTTTACTCTCAGAGATTTTCTTTAATAACGACTTAGTGCTTACACCGTGAAGCTCAGCGGCCATGCTCTTCTTAACAGAAGTCATCACCGTATCATAGTTAACTTCGATTCCAGCGGAATAATCGATGATATTGCCTGCAATAGCAAGTCGGCACGCAGTATCAAAATCATCAGCTTCTGGTTCAACAGAAGAAGACTTAATCCATCCCTCAGATTCAATCTGATCAACTATTTTTCTTGAAATCTCATTTGAATAAATTTTAAGTTGCTTATAGGGATCTGAAATCCCAGTGATGCTCTTCGCTTCAGTCTGCATCAGATAACTGATGGCAGGTGAGCTGGTTTTATAATCAGCTTCACTTAAAACGCGAAGGCAAGCGCGTAGGATTTGTTCGTTGGTTTCATAAGGACCACCAAATTCTTCAGCAATTTTTACAGCTTGCTTTGCCATGCAAGCGACACAATCGAATGTTGTTTCCAATAGTTGACCTCCATAGTGCATGTCTTATTCGGTTCAGGGTATGTATGTTTCATAAAAAAGTGCAAAAAAAAATTGACCAAAACCATTTTATCATGATAAAATGATATGTCAACACTTGCAATTTCAACGTTTGTATTATTATCCAATCTTATTATATCATTCCGTTGA
Source organism: Firmicutes bacterium UBA6226 (assembly GCA_002441045.1). The sequence goes on from DJWQ01000112.1 coordinate 2,045, forward strand.
ATTTAAGTCAATACCTTCAGACAGTTTTTTAGGAGGCAAAAATGAATAAGAACTCAGAAACTTATCAATTAGAAAATCAATATTTAACACGTGTCCTAGATGAGGTTGAGCGTCAGTACGATGAGGCGATGAAACTTAAGGAACGTTTTAAGGAGATTGATTTAGAAACCAGAAGAGAGCTGTGGGATTCTGTCGGATCGGTTTCTATTGAAAATGGGCTCGATCAAATCACTGAGTTTATGAGTCAGATTCAGACCCTTAATACCAATGCCAACCGTCAAGCAGTGACACAAAGATGGCTCGATCAGCATGAAGCGATGAAAGCAAGACCTTATTTTGCACGTTTTGATTTTAAAGAACAAGGCTATTCTCTTGAAAAATGCTACATCGGTCTTTTCAATCTTATCGATGCGGATTCAGATTTTCTAATCTACGACTGGCGGGCACCCATCGCAAGCCTCTATTATGACTTCGAGCTGGGTGACGCAAAGTATCTATGTCCAGATGGTTGGGTAAATGGTGACATCCAGTTAAAAAGACAATATAAAATCGATTCAGGAAAGCTCAATTATTTTTTTGACAGTTCTATTAATATAGAAGACGATCTATTACAAGAAGCGCTTAGTCAAAACACAAACGACAAGATGAAAGTCATCGTCACCTCCATACAAAGAGAGCAAAACCGGATTATTAGAGATGAGGAATACAGACATTTGATCGTTCAAGGTGCTGCCGGTAGTGGCAAGACTTCAGTAGCGCTACACAGAATTGCGTATTTATTATATAAATACAGAGACCGCGTCAAATCAGATCAAATCGTTATTTTCTCGCCTAATTCACAATTTGGGGATTATATTTCAGCAGTATTACCTGAACTTGGTGAAGACAATGTCAAGCAGATGACCTACGCCACACTTCTCGAGGACTCACTTAAGAGTGGTAAGGGGAAGGAAGCCTATAAACACAGCCTTAAGGTGCTGTACGAGGGTTCTGTTGATCCACTACGCAACCAAAGTTTGTCACTGAAGACTTCAGATGAATTTCTGGCTGCACTTGAAAGCTATGTAAGCCGAATTAGCACAGAGGCGATAAAATTTAAAACGATTAAGTTTGCTGGACAGAACGTTATTACAGAAGCTGAGATGCGCGCTTTTTTTGACGAAAGACATTATGGTCAGCCGATACTCAAGCGTCTAAAAGGGGTGAGAGGCAGAATTGACTTTCTTCTTGAGCCGTTTTTAGAAAAGCGAACACAACAATTAAAACATGAACTCAAGAAAAAATACGCCGATAAGCTAGCGCTCAGTAAAGCCGTCCGTCAACAGCTTAATAATGAAAAGAGTAATTTTTATCAGTTCGTTAACCGTATGCTACACTTAAACAGTGAGCAGGCGTATTTGTCGTTTCTTAAGTCACTGACAACCGTTGAAAACTCAAATATGCTCTCATTGACCATCAATCATCATTTTTACTTTTATGAGGATCAAATAGCGCTGTTATATTTCAAACTGTTGATGGGAGAGGTCGAGCCAGAGACGGAAATTAAATATCTGGTAGTGGATGAGGCACAGGATTACAGCACACTACAGGTAAAGCTGTTGCACGTCCTTTACCCAAACGCAAAAATGACGCTTTTAGGGGACGCCAATCAGTCTATTAATGCGCATCACGGCTATAGAAAGCTGGCGAGCTTTGGTTCGGTTTTAACTGGCGGGAGTCATACGGTGATGACGCTTGAGAAAACGTATCGATCAACAAAGGAAATCACTGATTTTGCAAATGCTTACCTACCTGGCGCACCACTGGATAACGCCATCGGTAGACGGGGTGAAGCACCAAAAGTTTATATAGAAGATTCTTTTGAGGCTATGGTAAGTACGTTGAAATCTAAAGTGACTGCAATTAGCGATAAGCACTATCATTCCATCGGCATACTGACCAAAACTGAAGCTGAAGCAGAGCAGATTCATACAC
>DJWQ01000112.1:4056-4491 GCA_002441045.1 Firmicutes bacterium UBA6226
GATTTTAACAATCAAATCTCATCAGGAGAGAAGTCTCTTGTGTTATATACAGCGTTCACTCGTGCATTGCATCATCTAGAGGTATTTAGCTATAATATAAAAAAACACTGATGAAAGCAGGACTTTCACCAGTGAGTATGATTATTCGAGTGGACCAATTTTGATTTTTGCGCCATTTGGAAGGGCTTTAAGAACTTTATAATATTCGGGAATAATAGAACCGATAACATTGACGCGAGGGTCTGACGGATAGTCGGCCCTCGTTATTTGTATTTCACCTGAATATCGAAGGTATTGAACGTTGTCTATAGTGATGGTACCTTTTGTTCTATCTACACAATTTCTAGGTTCAATCCTTTGGCCCTGTGTGGCATATTCGCGTGATTCTTGTAGGCGAATCAGCGTTTTAGGTGAATCTGGTCGAATGGTATAGAT
>DJWQ01000112.1:4555-4787 GCA_002441045.1 Firmicutes bacterium UBA6226
ATCCAATCCAGATCATAGATTTCTGAAAGCTCTGTATAAGCCACGTAGGGTGGTAATGTCCTGTGATGTTCTAATGTTGGTAGGCCTTCGTGAATAGGGCCTCTTAAAGCTAAATCACCAGCGATAAACGCCATTACAGTGATTCCAGCTGCTTTAAGATTTGCATTTCGTTCGATAAACTGCTCTGAATCAAGCCCAGTATCTGGTCGCGGATAGTAGTTATGAAGTGCGT
>DJWQ01000202.1 GCA_002441045.1 Firmicutes bacterium UBA6226
CGATCATCCATTCCGATCCGCATGCCCATGATGAACAAAAGCCCAAATAGACATGCCATTTGAAGTCGATCGATGCGACCTAGCATCGCCTTATGTATCCAGCCACGATAGCTGAATATCCCCCCGATAATTAACAGCCCTAAATACAACAAAATCCCTGACATATTATCCCCTCTCTACAATAGGTATCTCCCCAAGATACCGCATTTCACCACTTGGTAATAGCGAGACTCTAACTGGATGAATCTCTACACCTACTTCAAGTGCTTTGTAAAAAATATCTGCAAAAACAGGGTCTGTATCCCATTTGGGTGAAAACTGAACTGCTTCACTTAAAACGAGAATTAAAACGCCTGCTCTTTTGCCTTGATGTTTTAAACCGCTGAGCTCCTCAAGATGTCTTGCACCTCTTACAGTCGGCGCATCTGGAAACATTGCAGTGCCATCCTCAGAAAGAGAACATCCTTTAACTTCAATCCAAATTGGCGCTTCTCCTATTATAACACCATAATAGTCAATTCGAGACTGTCCAACTTTAACTTCTGCTTTTAAATCTTTCATTGGACCAAATGGATTGATCTTAGGATTTTCCAAAATAGCTGTACTGATGTAACGGTGTATGCCAGAATGTACTAAGACATATTCATCCTCTTTTTTTGCTGCAATCATGTCCCAACTGGTTTTTCGAGTAGGCGAAGGACAATACCTTACGAGTACCTCATTGCCTTCATAAAGTAGCTCTTTTAACCGGCCTGGATCGTGTACATGTACGGTTTCTATCTTACCATTTACCTCTACTTTGGACAGATAGCGATTGGGACGCTCGATAAAGCGTCCCATTTGTAAATCATTAAATTGATAAACATTCATTATTTTACCTCATATGCTTTTAGCTCTGCCAATACCCTACCTTCGCTATCAGACAAACTAATCTCGATGGTATCGCCTGTTTTAAGAGCTTGATTAAGTGTTACTTCTGTATCCGAGACCCATGTAAATGCAGTTTCAGTTTGATTGATCAGCACTTTCATATTTTGATAAAATGGCCCACCAGTGAGAGTCGTTTGGTTGCCTTCTGTTTTAACGTCCGTAACGCCAATCTTACTGAGTGATTTATTATAGTCAGGGTTATTGTTAATTGCCCATTTTTCTTTTTCAGCACCCGTCCCAAGATCATTAAAAATAGAGACGTAAAGTGCTTTGGTATTCAAGAATGTCGTTGCTTCCTTTTCAAGTCGATTGCCATTTTCATCAAACCCAAAAGTTCTAAAGTAAACGGGCATCTCTCTTCTCGCCATATATAGTGCTTTCAAATAATCTGGCATATCTAGATTCAAATAATTTAAAATATAAGATGACATAAACGATGCATTCATCGTTGGTAATTTTTCTGAGGCATTATCGAAATTGCTCCACAAAATATAAGGTACTGACATCATTTTCAAATCGTTTTGGAGTGAATAGTTATCTTCATCGCCTACATATCCAAGTTCTCTATATGCTTGATAATCGTCGCCCAGTGCAGGAAGATGATCACCATAAAAGAGAATAATAGTCGGTTCATCACTTGCTTTTAAATAATTTACTAGTTTCTCAAGTGCTTGATCAGTTAATGAAAGTCCTTGAACATAATTGTGTAACAAATATCGGCTTGAATCTGACATCTTTGTTTTGATGTCTACGGTAAACTCATCTGCAGCAAATCTTGCATTGCCAAAAGGCCCATGATTTTGCATCGTTACGATGAAGTTAAAAACTGGGTTAGTTTCAGTTTCTATGGTATTGATAATCATATCTGTTGAATAATCATCTGAAGCCAATCCACCAACCGTTCGTACATCATTCATAAACTCTAATGTTTTAAATGTATCAAACCCAAGATAATTATAGACGTCATATCGATTATAATACCACGACATATAAGGATGGATTCCAACCGCTGAATACCCTTGGTTACGTAGAATGGATGCCATTGATATCACTGGCGATTTAATTTCATTTGGGTAGACCATGTACCAGTCATTTGAATAATTTTTTAAAGTCATACCTGTAAGAATTTCGTACTCCGTGTTTGAAGTTCCGCCTCCGATGACAGGTACATACATTTCACCATATCGACTTTCTTTTCTTAACGACTCAAAGAATGCGTTTGGATTTTCTGTCATTTTGATATTTAACTTATCAATATCCCAATAAGCTTCACTTTGAATAATGATGATATTAGGTTTAACTGGTTCTTCGACAGGTGTTGGGAACTCAGCATTGTATTCTTTAACATATCTCTGCATTAAGCTATCAGCTTCCTCTAGTTGCGCATCGTCGATGACGATAGAAGCTTCTCTTGTGTTGTTTGATAGAGAATACAAAAATCCAGTTTCTAATATGTCTTGATCTGATGAGAAAGAAGTTTGTCCCAACATCAAAAATGGGATAGAAGCTGCAATCATTAAGATGGCAATGAGTCTTTGTCCCTGTAACTTTTCCTTTTTAAAGAACTTGCGAAGCCCCATCGCATAAGCAACCAATAATAAAGCACCGACGATAATCTGTATCAGGACTTTGATATTAAAGAGCTGCGGCATTAAAACCCAAACCTCTTTGGCTAGCATAAAGTCATCAACTAATAAAGGGACATTTCTAAGCGAATATTTACCTATGTTAATGGCATTTAAAATAAGTGAAACAGCGCTCACAGAAAATGTCACAATCGCAATATTTCGGGTAAATATTAGTAAAACTGCCGCAACAAATATCATCAGCATTAAATTTAGAGTAAAGGCTAAAGGACTTGTAATGATCCAGTTTAATGTGTCTGGAAAGCTCTTTCTAAATAAACTTTCTGTAAGAACGATTACGACGATAAAAATCCCTATCATCTTTAAAATTGGCACAATTGCGGTTGGACTTTTTTTAATATTAGATTTAATTTTGTCAAAAAACTTATTGGTCAATCTATTCTCCTCTCGGGCTAAATCTGCTCAATTTATTCTTAAATTATATTTCTTTAATTTCATATAAATGAGAGTAGTATCGCCTTATTATAAGTGCTAAAATAGTAAAGGTATATTGTATACAACTACATATTAAGGTCGCATAATACAGCACGCAGACATTATATCAACAAAAAATTATGAAATCAACCAAGGTTTGTTAACACTTGTATTAAATAAATGCGACGTTTGGGAGGGTTTATGAAACCTAAGTTTTTCACAACCATAAAAAATTACAATAAACAGCAATTTATCAGCGACCTCACAGCTGGGATTATCGTTGCAATTATTGCACTTCCGCTTTCAATTGCACTTGCTATTGCTTCTGGGGTCACACCTGAAAAAGGACTTCATACTGCAATTATCGCAGGTTTTATTATTTCATTTTTAGGTGGTAGTAGAGTACAGATCGGCGGACCGACAGGTGCTTTTATGGTCATCGTCTACGGTATCGTTATGAAGTATGGGCTTGATGGCCTAATCATGGCGACCATGATGGGTGGTATCATGATGATTCTTATGGGCGTATTTAAACTCGGATCTGTCATAAAATTCATTCCCCATCCGATCACGACTGGGTTTACAAGTGGTATCGCCGTTACGATTTTTTCATCTCAAATTAAAGATTTTTTCGGACTAAAGCTAGATGTTGTCCCAGCTGAGTTTCTCGAGAAATGGCATGCCTATATCGGCGCATTTGGTACAACTCAGATTCAAACATTAATTATAGGTGTCATTGCCCTTTTAATTATCGTATTCTGGCCTAAAGACAAAATTAAAGTACCTGGCTCTTTAGCCGCACTTGTAGTTACAACCCTAATTGTTCAATTTACACCTATGGAAGTGGCAACCATCGGTTCAAAATTTGGTGAACTTTCTTCAGCACTTCCAGTACCACATTTACCGGCATTCAGTATCGAAAAAGTGCGTTTATTAATTGGGCCTGCATTTACTATCGCGTTATTAGGCTCTATCGAGTCCCTATTATCTGCTGTCGTAGCTGATGGTATGATCGGTGGTAAGCACCGTTCAAATACTGAGCTGATTGCACAGGGGATTGCCAATATGGCTTCTGCTCTGTTTGGTGGTATTCCCGCAACTGGGGCTATCGCCAGAACGGTTGCAAACATAAAAAATGGTGGTCGTACGCCGGTTGCTGGTATGGTACATGCAATTACATTATTACTCATAATGTTAGTTTTCATGCCTCTTGCTAAGCTGGTACCCCTTTCTGCATTGGCTGCGATACTCATCGTTGTCGCTTATAACATGAGTGAATGGCGTGAATTCCTCGGTCTTTTAAAGTCTCCTAAAAGTGATGTTATCGTTTTGTTGATCACATTCTTCGTAACCGTACTTGTAGATTTGGTAGTCGCTATTGAGATAGGTATGGTACTTGCATCACTATTATTTATGAAGCGTATGGCGGATGTCACAGAGGTTAAAGAGTTAACTCGAGATACAGCTGAAGAGGACGACAGCTTTACACCTTCTTTCGACCCTGCAATACTTGAGCGTTTGCCATCACATATTACCGTCTATGAAGTAAATGGTCCGTTTTTCTTTGGCGCAGCCGATAAATTTTTAGAAGTCAGCAAAGAAGTTGATCGTACTACAAAGATTATGATTTTAAGACTTCGAAATGTGCCTGCAATGGATGCAACTGCAGTTCACGCATTAAAAAGGTTTATATCTGTATGTAAGAAGAATAAAGTGAAATTACTTTTCTCAGGACTAAAACAACAACCAAGAGAAGTCTTGCAAAAATCAGGATTAATTGATACGCTTGGAGAAGACGCTATTTTTGAAAATTTTGAAGAAGCGTTATCATTTGCTGAAACGCTGCCAATTAAATAAAAG
>DJWQ01000187.1 GCA_002441045.1 Firmicutes bacterium UBA6226
AGAGTAGAACGTTGCTAGTTAGAAAAACTCAGTCTTTTGACTGAGTTTTTTTCTATATATTGGAAAATTGTAACCTTTATTTTGTTTGACACACCCCTATATAACCGATAGAATAATAGTTGACAGGCTGTTCTCATATCTCATGAATTCAGTCTTCAATGAAAAACTCGGAGGAAACTATGGATCTTTTTGATCAGAAAAAAGAAAACAAATCTTTAACATCGCTTATTTTCGAGAAAATTCGTGAGGACATCTTAAATGGTAGATATGCAACCGGCGACAAGTTAGTTGAAATTAAACTAGCTGATGAACTTGGTGTAAGTAGAACGCCAGTAAGAGAGGCGTTAAAACAATTAGAGTTAGACGGTCTAGTTGAAAATATTCCAAATCGTGGTGTTGTAGTAAAAGGTATCAGTAAAAAGGATATCGATGACATATTGACTATAAGACTTTGTATAGAGGGTTTAGTCGGCCAATGGGCAGCTGAAAGAATATTGGATCATGAGATTAAAGAACTTGAGGAGATATTCGACTTAATGGAATTTTATTCGCAAAAAGGCGATGTGGAAAAAATATTTGAGCTCAATACTAAATTCCATGAAACATTATATCAGACAACAAAAAGTAGATACCTTGAAGGCGTCTTGAATGATTTTCAGTTATTTATAAAAACAGCAAGAAATAGTTCTCTTAAATCTGAAGGTAGAATTCAAAATGCTTTAGAAGAGCATAGACAGATCGTTGATGCATTGAAGAATCACGATATTGAGGGGACTAGAAGAGCATTGGTAAATCATATAGCAAATTCTAACCACAATATTAAGACAATTGTTCAAGAAGAAGAAAAGAAACTTGCAAAAGAGGAATAGAAATTAGTGCTATTTGATTAATACGGAGGGATTATGTCAGAAGAAAGAAGACGTTTACTGATAGAAAAACTTGAAAGTAGTGATACGCCTATAATAGGGTCAGAATTAGCAGAGATATTCGATGTTACACGTCAAGTTATCGTTCAAGACATTGCAATAATTAGAGCTTCTGGCGTTCCTGTAATAGCAACATCAAGTGGATATACTCTAAAAAAGCAAGTTCAAAACAGTAGACTACTTAGAACTATAGTCTCTAAGCACGATGGTTTTCATAGAATGGAAGAGGAGCTACGCATTATTGTCGAGTATGGTGGTAAAGTAATCGATGTAATTGTAGAACATCCAATTTATGGTGAGATTGTCGGAGTACTAAATATAGAAACTCAAGCAGATGTTGATCATTTTGTTTCAAAGATTCAAAATACAGCAGCTAAACCGCTATCAATTTTGACTCATGGTGATCATATCCATACGATAGAAGTACCAAGTGAGAAAATATATCAATTAATTTTAAAGGAATTAAACGAAAAAGAGTTCATTGATTAAGCTTTTAATAAGACCTTCAATTGTTTATGATCTACTATTCTGAAAGGTAATTATATTAGAAGTACCCTTTTAAATAATAGTAGATTTCAAGCTCTGAATGATATAAAATAGTATAGAAATCATATAAAGGAGTTTATACTCCTTTTTTTATCGTAAAGTTATGTAAGTTAATTAAAATCGAATGCAATCAAAATTTAGATTTTGAAGGCTTCGGTTTTTATTTAACACTTACATGACAAGACACTTGAATACACAGCAAGGATGGTAGATATGAAAGTTAGAAATTATTTAACAAAAACCTTAAATGGTATGGCCCTCGGTCTTTTTTCATCGTTGATTATTGGCCTTATCTTAAAACAAATTGGTGAATTAGCAGGAATAACTACGTTAGCAAACTTTGGAAAGTTCGCACAAGTAATGATGGGACCAGCGATTGGTGCTGCGGTAGCTCATAGCGTGAAAGCATCTCCGCTTGGCATATTCGCATCTCTAGTTGCAGGTGCAATTGGCGCAGGTAGTATTAAGTTTTTAGAAACGGGACAAATGGCAATCGTAATTGGTGAACCGATGGGAGCATTTGTTGCAGGACTTATTGCAGCTGAGTTTTCAAAATTAATCGCTGGAAAAACAAAAGTTGATATTGTGCTGGTACCTGCAGCGACGATTATAGTAGGTGGCTTGGTTGGAATTACCATTAGCCCTGTTATGTCAGAGTTAATGAAAGCGATAGGAAGTGTTATCAATACTGCAACTGAATTACAACCAATTCCAATGGGAATTATCGTTTCTGTTTTAATGGGCATTATTTTAACTTTACCAATTAGTAGTGCAGCACTCGCAATTTCTCTTGGACTAACGGGTATCGCTGGTGGTGCATCACTAGTAGGATGTTGTTGCAATATGATTGGATTTGCAGTTATTTCATACCGAGAAAATGGGTTTGGTGGCGCAATTGCTCAAGGTCTAGGAACATCGATGCTACAGGTTCCTAACATAATTAAGAATCCCAAGATTTGGATACCACCAATTGTAGCGAGTGCAGTACTTGGACCGATAAGTACGACATTGCTTAAAATGGAAAGCAACTCTGTAGGTGCGGGCATGGGAACCAGTGGCTTGGTTGGACAATTCGGTGCATATGCAGAAATGGGTAGCAAGGTTTCTACATCAACCTTTTTTATCATGGTAGCAGTCATGCATTTCTTATTACCTGCACTTATTTCATTACTTGTAAGTGAGTGGATGAGAAAGAAAAATTGGATTAAATCAGGTGATCTTAAATTGTCTAGTAATTAGAAATCAGCAAATGACATAACATTCCAATATTTAATCATTCAATAATTAAGCAATTAGCCTATAATATATTGAAATTAAATATATTGATAGTAAGGATTTACAAAGTATGTATATTGTAATTGAGTAGTTGTTTTAAATATAATTCAAATAAAATTTATGATTAATTAGAATAATATTATTGTGGATAAAATAAAATAAGTGTTATACCTTTTTATGGTATAACACTTTATTTTTTTACGCTTCCTTTTGGTAAAAACCCTTTGCAAGCTTCTCCTGAAGACTGATAAACCACATCTGATGGAATTAACCTTGTTTTAAATGCAAATTTCCTACAACCATTAGGTGCGTTGGGATCCCAGGTAACATAAAAATGTTGACACTTTCTACAATCAATACGTGTATAACTCAATAAATTTACCTCCTTATCCACAGGTAATCGATTGAACATATTAATTATAACAAAATATTTGGGATTTGCACCAACTATCTGTTCATGTTCAAGTTAAGTGAGCTATGCTATAATAGAGTATACACAGAAAGATGGTGGTGCATAATTTGAATAAGTATAGCAAGATAGGTATTTTTGATTCAGGGCTAGGTGGACTTTCGGTTTTAAACACTGTTGAGTCACTCCTTAAAAAAGAGGGTTTTATTTACATTGGGGATTCACTAAATGCGCCTTACGGTACTAAAACCAAAGATGAAGTATTTGAACTTTCCAAAAAGATATGTGATGACTTAATCGCTAAGGATGTGAAGGCAATTGTAATTGCTTGTAATACAGCTACAAGTGCTGCAGTATCGAGATTGCGTGACTTATATGATATACCAATTATCGGAATGGAACCAGCTATTAAACCCGCTTTAAAACAAACGGAAGGTCAAGTCGTTGTTTTAGCGACAGAAATGACTTTGAAAGAAAGTAAGTTTGTTAATTTAGTTGATAAACTAGAAGAAGGCTATAGGATTGCAAAAGTTCCTGCTCCAGAATGGGTCGAATGTGTTGAAAACCATATGGATGATGAGGCATATGTTAAATCCTGTGTTAATCATTTTCTGGATGCACATATTCCAAACGCACAAAATTTAGTGCTCGGATGTACGCATTTTATTTTTCTAAAAGAAGAAATTGAAAAATACTACAAGGGTAAGATTGAAATTTTCGATGGAAATATGGGCACTGCTTTACAGCTTAAGAACACATTAGAAAGTATGGGTCTTTTACTAGATGAAGAAATATACCAAGAGAATGATACGAATCGAATAGAAGTGATTAACACAAAGTCAGATGAATATGTCAGAAAATCATTAAACTTACTTTCGATCTTGAAAAGAGGGTAAAATGCAACTTTATTTAATCGAACTGGTTGATGAAAATCTTAAAAGAGTTTTAGATGAAGCTGTTTTTGATGAAAAAACCGAATCTATTTTTAAACTTAGATATGGAATTGATTGCATGAGACTTGATCCGAAGGCAATATCGAAAGAAACGAAAATTCCTATGAAAAAGTTAAAGTCAGAGTTAACGAAGATAGATAATAAAGTCTTTAATATCCTTAAAAAGTATGACCTTTTTGAGGAAGAAAATTTACTACAAGTTGAATCTGAATAAGCTAAATACTTTGAAAGCCTGTATTCTTTGAATACAGGCTTTTTGTATGAAACACAAACTAATGTTGACTCAATGGCATATTTGACTGAAGACTTTATAATTCTTCATGATATATATTAATTAAGATACTAAAGAATTAAGTCACTAATAAATTAATTTTCTAATGAATTAAGAAATAAATCAATTAAGATATAAATGAATTAATCCGTATAATGCTCTAATTCTCTTAACAAAGTGGAAAATCTTTTTAGTCCTTCAATGACGAGCTCAAGCTTTGTAGCATATGAAATTCTAATAAATGAATCATTTCCAAAAGCAATTCCTGGAACCATTGCGACACCATATTTTTCAAGCAGTAAATCACAAAAATCAACTGAGAATGCGCCTGATGATTTTTTAAAGGTAGCAGATTGAAAATGACTTAAATCAATAAATAAATAAAATGCCCCTTGTGGATAGATAAAATTGATATTTGGGATTGTTTCGAGTATAGGAACGAGAGCATCTCGTCTACGTTTATAGGTGTCCACCATATCTGACATATCCTTTGTGCCTTGTGTTAAAGCACCATAGCCTGCCCACTGTGCAATGGTACTTGGGTGAGAAATTAAATGGCCTTGTAGCATTGAAATTGCCTTAGCAATTTCAGGATTTGAAGCAGTGTATCCTAGACGCCAACCTGTCATTGCGGCTGACTTTGAAAAACCATTTACCAAAATAGTATGTTGTTTTGCTAAATCAGAAAGTGATGGTATCGAAGTAAACGTTTCAGTATAATGAATACTTTCATATATTTCATCAGCTAAGATTACTAGGTTTTTGTTAATACAAAAATCAACGATTGGCTCTAGTTCTTCTTTTGAATAGATGGCGCCAGTTGGGTTGGAGGGGTTATTGATTAAAACAATCTTTGTTTTATCCGATACTGCCAATGCAAGCTCATCAACAGTAATCTTAAAGGCATTTTCGAGTTTTGTTTGAACAATGACGGGAACACCATGACACAACTTTACCATTTCAGGATAGCTGGTCCAATAGGGTGCAGGGATAATGACTTCATCCCCAGGATCTAAAATCGCCAATAAAGCATTGGTAATGGCATTCTTTGCACCAGAAGAAACGACAATTTCACTAGGAGTGTAGGTGATGTGATTTTCTTTGTTGAGTTTATCAGCGATGGCTTCTCTTAATCTAACCAAACCAGGAACTAGATCATACTTGGTTTTATTTGCATCTATAGCTTCAACGGCAGCTTGTTTTCCTTTTTCAGGAGTGAAAAAGTCAGGCTCACCGATACTAAGATCAATAATATCTGTTCCCTTTTCTTTGAGGGCCTTTACTTTGGCACTGATACTAATGGTATATGAGGGAGTAATGGTATGAATTTTCTTTGATAACATTGATTCACCTATCTTTCGTGTACTTTAAGTTAAAATTTACATTTGATTAATGAAACCTATGAATGATTGTGTTAGAATTATTATAACAAGTAATTTGAAAAACTCAATCATGAGGTATTAAATGTCTTTTATTGAATGGTTTTTTATCGGATTGATCATTCTTTTTTTTGTGATAATTGTGTCGATTTCAGTTGCTGATTTAATTAGAGATCTTCATTTTTACCGCGATCGAAAAAAGAACGTTAAACAATTTGATCGATATAAAAAAAACAAACAGGTCACAAGAAAGTAGGGATGGCATGCGTTTGTCAAAAGCACTTGAGCAAATTAGTAATGAGAAGCTTGTTTCCTTTCACATGCCAGGGCATAAGAACGGTCAAATTGACATATTCGGTTTGACTGAAGAGAAACTACTGTCTTATGATATAACCGAAATTCCTGGTGCAGATCATCTCCATGGCGCTGAAAGTTGTATAAAAGAGACTGAGTTAGCAATCGCTCGATTTTATAATGCTTTTAGTTCCAAGATGCTGATTAATGGTAGTACAGTGGGTCTTTTAAGTGCAATAATGGGTGTTACGATTCCAGGGGATCAAATCTTAGTAAATCGAAATGCCCATAAATCGATATACAATGCTATCGAAATGCACCGGCTAAATCCGGTTTATGTATATCCTTTGGTGGATAATAAGCTAGGCATTCCAACAGATTTGACTTTGGATACAATTAAAGATGCTTTAATGAATCAACCAGAGATTAAAGCCTGTGTCTTGACCTATCCTACTTACGAAGGTTTATGTTATGATATTAAATCTATCATTGAACTATGTCATAGTAAGAACATAGTGGTTATCGTAGATGAAGCACATGGACCACATTTCATTTTAAATAAAACTGGGCCAAAATCAGCTCTTGAATTAGGCGCAGATCTGGTAATTCAAAGCTTCCATAAAACGATGCCGTCTTTGACGCAAACTGCTGTATTACATGTCGGTAAAAACCATATATTGACTGATGCGCAAATAGAACGATTGAACTGGCATTTAGGCGCGCTTCAAAGTAGCAGTCCATCTTATTTACTGATGTATGCGATGGATCAAATGCTCATACAGGTTGAAAAAAACGGCACTCGTTTAATGCAAAAAACTTTAATATGGTTAGATGAATTTTATGATAAGTGTGAATCTTTCAGACATCTTAAAATTTTTACCTTCAAAAAAGGTGATCCAACAAAGTTTGCTATTACATTGAAAGCAGATAATATTACAAGAATTAACCGGTCTATGTATGATCTATCTAATCTACTTAGAAATAAATATCAGATTCAATCTGAATATGTGTCAGAGCGATTGATACTTATGATGGCTAGTATTGCAAATCTAGAATCTGATTATGATAGACTATTTGATGCTTTAGTTGAAATTGATTTGGAGATGGCTGTTTTTATGCCTGAAATAAATGAATCAGAATCAAGTGAAGTACCGATAGCAGATTTAAAAAATGATATCTGTCAGTATGACCTTATATATGAGGCTATAAAAAATGGACAAACCAAGGTGTATAATGCCAGTGATGTGATATACTTAAGTTCGGAGAATGTCAATTTGGCCTCTAGTATCGGTAGAATCGCTAAAGAATATATCGTTCCATATCCACCAGGCATACCAATATTAGTTCCAGGTGAGAGAATTATTGAGGCGACGTTGGCACTATTTCCTAAAGAGGTAGAGCAAGTTAAATGTCTTATTGAAGTAAAGTGATAATTATAATAGAGGTGAATGATGAGTAGAGTTAAAAGAGAAGCACTTGAGTGGGTACAGGCAATATTAATTACACTTGTAATTTTTTTAGTTTATAATTTCTTTTTTGCGACGACGACGGTTTATAATACTTCGATGTTTGATACACTCGTTGAAAAAGATATGCTATTTATGGTTAAACTAGGGAAAATACAGCAAGGAGATATTGTCTCTTTTAAATCGGAGTTGACCTTATCTAAGGCGGATTACGATAGTCTTAATATCATTCAAAAGCTGATGCACAAAGAAGGAGAACGTAAAAATTTAATCAAACGTGTTATAGCAGGCCCAAATGATACAATCGAAATAGTTAATGGTGTTGTAAAAGTAAACGGTGTTGTCTTGGATGAGCCGTACATTTATTCACCAACAAATAAAACTGTGCCTCTTGAGACCGTTCCTGAGGGGAAATACTTTGTTATGGGTGACAATAGAAGCGTCAGCTATGATAGTAGAGACTTAGGCTTTGTTTCTGAAGAAGATATCATTGGAAAAGTGATTTTTAGATTTATGCCACTTAACAAAATTGGCACTGTGAATTAAATTCTCAAAATGTGGTATAATATTTATATAGAGATGTTTAGAATGGAGGGAGCTTATGAAACTGATTATTGCAATTGTTCATGATGAAGATGCTCATGCATTAGTAAAGAAATTGACAGCTGAGGATTTTGGTGTAACAAAATTAGCATCTACAGGTGGCTTTTTGAAATCAGGTAACACAACTCTCATCATTGGTATTCCGAAAGAGCGTGTGGATCGTGCGCTTAAAATAATAGAAGAAACATGTAAAACACGCAAAGAAATTACGACGACCACTTCACTTATGGGTGATAACAGCGTAATGGGAATGCCACTTGAAATTTCAGTTGGAGGCGCAACGATTTTCGTCGTAGATGTCGAAAATTACTTGAAGTTGTAGTTGAGGTCTATGAGAGAGATAATCGATTTTTTTAAAGAGGCTATAGGGCGGAATCATTTGTCCCACAGCTATTTAATCGCTGGGACAGAATCTTCTGATTTGGCCAAAGACATTGCTAAAATGGTACTTTGCAGACAGGAACACACAGGTTGTGGTTCCTGTTCGTCTTGTATAAAGATAATGAGTGACAATCATCCAGATTATATGTTGATAGAACCTGATGGTGCTTCAATTAAAAACGCACAAGTTGAAGACTTTCAGGATTTTATTTACATTAGACCTTTTGAAAGCGATCATAAAATAGTGGTTTTCAATCAAGCACATTTGATGACAGATCGTGCTCAAAATAGAATATTGAAAGTTTTAGAAGAACCACCAGAGTACGCTCTATTTCTATTTTTAACACATCAGCCTGAAGGCATGTTGGATACGGTATTATCTAGATGTCAGTTGATTAAAGCAAGGGAAGCTGAAAAAGCGATAGATGATGAGAAACGAGACCAATCGATTGCATTGCTGCACGCAATTATGAAGCAAGACGCTGGAACTGTTCTATCTATGGGCAGTTATATGAAGCAAATTAAAGCGGATATCACCGATTTTCTATCGATTTTCTCATCTTTACTTAGAGATGTGATGATTTTTAGAGAAACTGGCAATTATCAATTGATTAGTGTCTCAAATTTAACTATACTGAATTATAAGGAGCTTTTGTTTAAAGCTAGCCAAAATATAAGTAGAAAACTAAATGTTGAATTAATAGAACTTATTGAAGAAACAGATAATCGAATTAAGAGTAACATGAATTTTGATTTAACCGTTGATAAACTGTTGCTCAAATGCATTGAAAGGGAGGCGTAAATGATCACTGTAGTCGGTGTGAGATTTAAAAAAGCCGGTAAGATATATTATTTTGATCCATTAGAAGTACCTGTAAATCAAGGTGATCATGTCATCGTTGAGACAGCAAGAGGTATCGAATATGGTGAGTGTGTCATCGGTAAAAGAGAGATTCCGGAGGAACAAATTGTGAGTCCTCTTAAACCCGTTTTAAGAGTTTCCACAACTGAAGATGATGAGAATCATCAAAATAATAAAACAAAAGCTCAAGAGGCAATGAAAGTATGCCTTGAAAAGATTAAAGCACATGAGCTAGATATGAAGCTTATTGATGTAGAATATACTTTTGATAATAATAAAGTTATCTTTTATTTTACCGCTGATGGTAGAATTGACTTTAGAGAGCTTGTTAAAGACTTAGCTGCTATTTTTAGAACGCGAATTGAGCTTCGTCAAATTGGTGTAAGAGATGAGTCTAAAATGGTAAAAGGTCTTGGTCCTTGTGGTCGAGAAATTTGCTGTGGCAGTTGGTTAGGCGATTTTGCTCCTGTTTCCATCAAGATGGCGAAGGATCAGAATTTATCTCTCAATCCAGTTAAGATATCTGGTCTTTGCGGTCGTTTGATGTGTTGCTTGAAATATGAGTATGATACGTATGTTCAAATTAGAGTTGGTATGCCCAATAGAGGTGATAAGGTTAAGACACCAGATGGGCTTGCTATCGTTGTTGATACAAATATCTTACTTGAGCAAGTTAAGGTACGTCACCAGCTAAAAGACAAACCGAATGAGTTAAGTGAAGACATTATTCCATATCATAAAGAGCAAATCAAAGTGGTAGAGGTTAATAAGAACGCAGCACATTCAAATTCTTCAATGCCAGTTGATGGCCCTATCGATTATAGAGAACTCAAGAAACTTGAAGACTAAATAAACGTGAAGTCTAAATGATATTGAAGACGAATAAACAAGTACTTTAAAGCTTAACGTTTTGGGTTTCCCAAAACGTTTTGTTATATATATGAGTAGGAGATAAAAATGTTAGATCGCGGAAGTGAAATGTATTTAAAACCGCATGAGAGAATAGATGATTTACAGCTTAAGGGACTTAAAATCATACAAAATCCTGAGGGGTTTTGCTTTGGGATCGATGCTGTTCTTCTGAGTAACTTTATTAAAACTAAGAAAAATGATTTTGTAGTGGAGTTTGGAACAGGTACAGGGATCATTCCAATTTTATTAAGTGGTAAGGCCAATTTCAATCAACTGGTAGCCTTTGAGGTTCAAGAGTCTGTAGCAGAGATGGCAACTAGAAGCGTTAAAATGAATGGACTTGAAGACCGCTTAACCATTATCAATGACAATTTAATCAATGCAGGTCAGCATGTGGCAAATGGCTCAGTTAATGTTGTTTTTTCTAATCCACCGTATATGTCAGGTGATGGCGGTCTAAAAAACGAAGGCGAGCTTAAAACCATTTCACGTCACGAGATATATTGTACACTCGAGGACATAATAAAAACAGCGTCTAAGCTTTTGCAATTTAGAGGGCGTTTTTATATGATTCATAGACCCAATCGAATGGTTGATATTTTAACGCTTTGTCGCACATACAAACTAGAGCCAAAAGAAATTCGTATGATTCAACCTTATTTGGGAAAACGACCAAATTTGTTTTTAATCATGTGTTCAAAGGGTGGACAACCTGATCTTAAGTTTCTTGATCCTTTAGTGGTATATAATCAAGATGGATCATACACAGATGAAATTTATGAGATTTATCAATCTGAAAATATAGATGTATTCAAACGTGAGGAAGTATTATGATGGGAAAACTGTATCTCTGCGGCACACCAATAGGAAATTTAGAAGATATTACATTTCGAGCGCTTAGAATACTAAAAGAAGTTGATGTGGTTTATGCAGAAGATACGCGACACTCTATTCGTTTGTTAAACCATTTTGAGATATCCAAACCACTGCATAGCTATCACGAGCATAATCAAGATAAAGCAGGTAGAGAAATCATCGAGAAAATTAAAAATGGGGATCAAGTTGCATTGATCACCGATGCAGGTATGCCAGGCATCTCAGATCCAGGTCATGATTTGGTTAAACTTTGTATACTGGAAGGGATTCCTTTTGAAGTTGTGCCAGGTGTAACCGCATTTACCACAGCACTTGTCGGTTCTGGGCTTCCTACGGACCGTTTTGCCTTTGAAGGTTTTTTATCAAGAGACAAGAAACAAAAAAAACAAATTTTAGAACGAATTAAACGTGAAACCAGAACCCTTATTTTTTACGAATCACCACATCGCTTTAAGGACACACTCAAGCAAATGTTTGACATTTTAGGTGAACGCGAAGTGGTCGTCGCGAGAGAACTGACTAAAAAATACGAGGAGTATAAACATGGGTCCTTTGAGGATTTAATTGCGTATTATTCTGAGAACGATATTCGTGGAGAGATCGTCTTAATCGTTTCTGGAAGTGAAGAAGGTGAAGTTGTCGAAGCGAGTTTTGATCCAGAAATGTCTATCGAAGCACATGTTAATTCATTTGTGGAAGATGGCATGGATAAGAAAGAGGCGATGAAAAAAGTCGCGATTCTTAGAGGATTAAAAAAGTCAGATGTGTATAAAGCGCTGCTATAGTTTAAAAGTGTTGCATGTTTATAATTATTGCTTTGGTTATAAAACTTTTATTAAGTATGAAGGACGGAACTGAATCTATGCAATTAAAAAATCCCAGAGAAATCTGGGATTATTTTTTGGTGATTTTTCTTTTTTTGTGTAAAATTTTATAAGTCTTTAATCTCATCTACACAAGCTGGGCATATGTTTTTGCCTTTGACGTTTTTAACGCCTTTTGCTTGACCGCAGAAAATACAAGCTGGCTCGTATTTTTTGAGGATGATCGTTTCACCTTCAGTGAAAATTTCAAGTGCATCCTTTTCACCGATAGTGAGTGTTCTTCTAAGCTCGATAGGAATAACTACTCTACCTAACTCATCGACTTTTCTTACAATTCCTGTCGATTTCATAATAAGATACCTCCTAAGACATTTAATGACATTTCCATAGACTCATCATAGACCAATCTTTTCCAAAAGTCAACGGAAGTACCAAAAAAAAGAAATTCAGGAAATCCAAATGTTATGCCTTAAGAACTAACGCTATCTTCTGTATTTTCCTTGCTTCTAGCATTTTCTATTACTTCACTTACTTCGTCCGCTGCCTCTTTAAGGTCATTCATTTTACCACTAAAATACTTATCATAAAGGACTTTACCGATAGAAAGTGTGTGTAAAAGTGAAGAGAGGCCACTAACAAAGCCTTTGTTTTCATTAATGGTGCCTGTAACAGACTCTGCAGTACTTGCGACATTGTCTACTGTTGTTCTAAATGCTTGAACATCATGTGCAACTTCACCAGTGATCACTTCGATATGCTTTGATAAATCTGGTACAATTTCTAAAGTCGCATCGATTTTTGTTCTATTTTCATCGACGATCAGATTGACACTTTTCATAATTTTAAGTGCACGTCTTACAACCAATATTAAATAAACGAACAAGGTTACAAGTGCGCCCCATAGTACAAACAATAAAAGATCCTTGACGGTAATGACCAATTCGCTATTCATAGTTCCTCCTGTGTTGGTATGTTACGATTATTATACATCAATTACAGGTATTTCTAAACAGTGGAATCAAAAAAACAAAAGGACATACCCAGTGTTATGTCCTAAGATTGTTTTATCTCACTTTAAATGCTTGATTGTTAATGACAATTTTATTGGCATCGATAAATAATGACGAATCATTGATACTTACTGCAAAATTAGGAATAGAAACGAACGCTTCATCTTCTGATTTGGCATGTGCTGCAGAGAATTCTCCAAAGCCATAAAGGTCATAAGAAATCGAATTTAGGTTCTCACCTTTAATCTGCATGTCCGATGGTAAATCGTGATCAATATAGTAGAAAGCCTTAACGTCCTCAAAAACAATTTCTGCTTGTTCTACATGATCATCTATTGATTTGTTGCTAATGGCAACAGATATTTTATCAAAATCCATATCAAAGTTAATAGCGTTTATGGTTCCTCTAGAGTAAGTGTCTAAAATAGGATGAAAACTATTTGACATGTGCACCTCTTTCTTCTTAAAATCAACATGCTTTAAAACTAGTATATTAATATCATATAATACGAAGGTAATCAACACCTTTTTAAAATGTTACAAATATTTTAGGTTGAACTTTCTTCTTAACTGTGTTAAAATCCCAAATATAAAAGGTAATGATAGGAAGAGTAACTTTTAATTCGAGCATAGAGAGCCTGCGGTTGGTGTAAGTAGGTGTCGAAATGAAGGTGAAGATGGCCCTTGAACCGAAGATGTGAATGATTAGCATTTTCCGGATTTGTACTCGTTATCGTACAGTTGATTGTTGGATCAACGTGAGGAGATTATAGTGATGTAATCTTGAATTAGGGTGGTAACACGAGCTGACTTCGTCCCTTTTGGGGTCGAGGTTTTTTGTTTTTTTGATGTTCATATTTCAAATTGGTTGATGTCATAATATACAAATTTTGAAGTTGAATGTTCATTTTAAAGCGATAGAACTTATTATAGCGATAGAACTTATTATAGCGATAGAACTTAGTAAAATATAAAGAATAATAATTAATAAGATTGAAAGGTAGGCGATTTTATGTCAAAAGGCACTTATTACGTAACGACACCGATTTATTATCCAAGCTCAAAGCTTCATATCGGACACACTTATACGACTGTAGCAGCTGATGCAATCGCGAGATACAAGAGAGTAACTGGTTATGATGTAATGTTTTTAACTGGTACAGATGAGCATGGTCAAAAAATTCAAAACGTAGCTGAGAGTAAAGGTCTTCATCCAAAGGCGTTTTTAGATGAAGTAGTAGGAGAGATTAAAAAATTATGGGAGACCATGGAAATTTCTTACGACCACTTTATTCGTACAACAGATGATGAGCATGAAAGAAGAGTTTCACAAATCTTTAAGCACTTGTACGACAAAGGCGATATTTACAAAGGGGAATACGAAGGCTTATATTGTACGCCATGTGAGTCATTTTGGAC
>DJWQ01000108.1 GCA_002441045.1 Firmicutes bacterium UBA6226
GGTGGGTATATTCCACCTTTTGTGGAAATCAGTAAAGGCCAAGGTTTGGTTGGACTATATGAAACAATGAGAAATCCCGCAATGATTTCAATGGTAGGACCAACGCCGATCACAGATCCATCGAATTATACACTTGGTGCAATGTATTCGCATATGATGCTACTTTTCTGTGGTTTATTTGCGATGATTATATCAGCACTACACGTAACGAGTCATACAAGAAAAGAAGAGGAGCTAGGTCTTACTGAAATCGTTAGATCATTTCAAGTAGGGCGACAAGCCAACTCACTTGCAGTTCTTATCGAAACTTTAGGGATTAATCTCATACTTGCACTTGTAACAACACTTATTATGACGATTTTAAAAGTTGAAACTATAACGGTTACTGGCATTGTATTATTTTCAATATCACTTGCATTGGCGGGGATGATTGGTGCTGTAGTTGCACTGGTTATGTCACAGATTATGCAGACTTCAACTGGAGCGACAGGTTCTTCAATGGCGATTATCGGTTTACTCTATATTTTAAGAGGTGCGACTGATGTATCGAATCAAAACCTCTCAATGATGAACCCAATGGGTTGGACCTATTTGACTTTTCCATTTACTGAAAACAATAGTTTGCCAATATTTATCGGTATCGTTTTTTGTGTGGTATTAGCCATAGTCGCATTTGCACTTGAAGGTGGAAGAGATATGGGCGCTGGGTATTTACCAGCTATAGAAGGTAAAGCCAATGCAAAAAAATCACTTCTATCTGTACCCGGGTTATTCTTTAGATTAAATAGAGGTTTAATCATCAGCTGGTTGATTGCTTTTGTCGTTTTAGGTGCTGCCTATGGTTCAATCTATGGCGATATGCAGGTGTTTTTAGAAAGCAATGAAATTATTAAGCAAATGTTTACCATGACAGGTGTGACGATTGAAGCGTCATTCACAAGTGTCATCATGATGGTCATGATAGGGATGGTAGGCATATTGCCAATTGCAATTGTTAATAAACTTTATGCTGAAGAAGAAAGAATGCGTTTAAGCCAGCTCTACGCTACAAAAATTACACGTTCAAAGCTTTACTGGACGACGATTGTACTTTCAATTTTAAGTGCTATTGCCGGCATCGTGTTTGCAGTAATTGGATTAGGTGGTACCGCAATCGTTGCGATGAATGGTGAGTCTGCGATGACGCTGACCACCTTTATGAAGGCGGGATTTAACTACTTACCCTCTACACTTTTCTTTGTTGGACTGTCGGCAGTGGTTTTAGGCTATGTTCCTAAAATAGGAAAAGCGGTGTATGTGTATCTAGGCTATTCATTTGCGCTTAACTACTTTGGTGGTATGATTAATTTACCTGAATGGTTTTCAAAAACTGCGATTCAAAGCTGGATTCCAAGAATGCCAGCTAGTGATTTTGAAGTGATGCCTTTTGTAACGATTACTTTAATCAGTATGGCTATGATTTTGATTGGATATGCTGGTTATGTTCGACGTGACATGCAAGAAGGGGCGTAATCTATTTTCTTAAAAAACTTCGGACAGCGAGTCATCAAATTTTACCACATACGAAATTGTGCCAAAATAAAGAACCACAAGCTTTCAATAATGAATGCTTGTGGTTTTGTCTTATTCATCTATAGTTTTTAGATGTATTATAATAGCCCTTCAATTTCACTCGCAATTGAAAGTGGCTCCACTGAGGATTCAAATCTCTTAACGACATTACCATTTTTATCAACTAAGAATTTTGTAAAGTTCCATCGAATGGCATTGCCGATCCTGAACTCAGGATATTTTTCAGCAAGAATTTTGTCAATGATTTTGTTTGTTGGATTACTAAAATCAAGTCCTTCAAAAGGCGCTGCTTCCTTTAAAAATTTAAATACAGGATGTGCATCAGAACCGTTTACATCTGATTTTTCAAACAAGGGAAAAGACACGCCATAATTTAATGAACAGAAATTTTTTGTTTCATCATTACTACCTGGTTCTTGTGCTTCGAACTGATTACAAGGGAAACCAAGTATCTCTAACCCTTGTGATTGATATTGATCATATAATTTTTGAAGATCTTCATATTGTGGCGTGAAACCACATTTACTTGCAGTATTCACTACAAGCAGTACTTTTCCTTCATATTCTCTTAAATTAACTTCATCTCCATCGATGCTATTTGCCTTAAAATTATAAAAACTCATAAATACCTCCGTTTAATTAATTACAATTAAATTGTACGCAATTTAAATTAAACTGTCAAGGCAATTAAGAATTATTCAAAATTAATTTACATTATATTTTTCCCTAATAGATAAGCCTTCTCCACTTCATTTCTACCTTTGATATCACCGATATAATTTACGCCTCCGGCGTATATCTTACCCAGATCATCCCAGCCAAGATGTTGCATCAGACGATTATAATAAAAATCAATTTCTGTGAAATCTTCTCCCGCTGCAGCCATAATCAAGATACTCTCTTTTGTAGCTCCCAAATAGTCACCACCTGCCTCTGCAACTGCAAACAGACGGTCAAAGGTTGTTCTCAACTGCCCGCTGAAATTCCAGTAGTACATCGGTGATGCCATAACGACGATGTCAGCAGCTTGAAACACAGGATAGATTAAGTCCATATCGTCTTTGATAACGCAGGGGCTATGAGCGTTTTTCCCACCACCAAAACAGCCTTTGCAGCCTTTTATCGACATTTGGTCTAAAAAAAACGTCGTGACCTCATGACCAGCTTCAATTGCACCTTTTGAGAACGCTTCAACTAAAGCTGAAGTGTTGCCTTTAGCTCGAGGGCTGCCATTTAAGATTATAATTTTCTTTTTCATCTTGAACTCCTTATCGTTATATTGTAGGTTTACAAGGATTAGTATATATAGATATAATATTCATGTGAAGTATGCACATTTGAGTTAGATACTAACCTAAAGGAGAGTATAATGGAAAATTGTCGTGAGAATGGAACGAAAATAGAAGACACTGGATTGGGGTATACGTTATCTCTGATCCAAGGTAAATATAAAATGGTAATCCTGTATTGGCTATCAGAGTATCAAGTGATTCGATATAATGAATTGAAAAGAATTGTGGGTAGTATTTCACATAAAACCTTAAGCCTGCATTTAAAAGAACTTGAAGGCGATGGCTTGATTCATAGAAAAGAATATCCACAGATTCCACCGAAGGTTGAATACCGTTTATCCGAAAAAGGGATGTCATTAATCCCTATAATGGATCAAATGTGTGAATGGGGGGAGCAGAATAGATGATCTATGTATCTGATGAAAGAGGGTTCATCCCAACAGAGTTTGGTCAAGAATCGTATAAAAGCNNATTGCACCCATACAATCCTTAATCAATAAGTCTGAAAAGGTGATGCTTAAAGTAAAGCCTGATTCATGGCAATATAAGATGACCAAAAGAAATATAGGTGCATTGAAAGGTGCTTTAGAAATATTAAAACCCTGATCATGAAGCTCTCAAGATATGAGAAACTCATTTTCAGGGTTTTTCTTATATAGGTATGGTGAGTATTCTTCTATCTTTCAGGGATGAATTATCTTGGATATTCACCTTTAATGACGAAGAAAGAACCGCGAATTGAACCGGCAAGCTTTGACTTTTGAGTTGCAAACTTAAATTTGCCTTCTAACTCTGGAGGTACTGGCATACCTTCACATAATTTAAAGCCTACGGCTCTTTTCTTAGGATTATCAACCGTATACATGACGTTGATTGCCAACCCACTTTCATAGAACACATAAGTGAACTGAATGTTTTCCACTTGAAATTGTGATACTTCAAGTGGCTTAGCCGCAAAGACAATATTACGCTCTGTTTTTAGTATGTTTTCTGCATAAGATAAAGCCTCTTTATTTTCAGATGCTGGTGAAACTTCAAAAGCATGTTTGTATTTTGTCATAAAATAACGGGCTTCATTCGCTCGTAAACCTGCAAGTGCATCTGTATAGGGTGATGAAGTTAACCCAGCATTGGATACGGTTTTAAAATCAATGATCTTCGACATATTGAGCTCCTTTATCTTTTGTATATGACTATAATAAGTTTATACTTAAAAAAATCAAAATCAAACATTATTATAAATGAACACGTTCATTTAATGCTTGACAGCGGTTTGCCTATGTTGTAAATTATAAATGAACATGTTCATTTTGAGGTGGCTATGAGAAAAAGAGATGATCAATTAAGAGATAACTTATTGGAAGTCGCAAATCATATTATGGATAGCGAAGGGGTAGAAGCGATCAACATTCGTTCCATTGCAAAAGCTGCTGGTGTCGCTAGTGGCACTGTTTACAACTATTTCTCCAATAAAGAAGAAATCGTTCTATCATTAACTGAGGTGTATTGGGAAGCAATCATGATAGAAATACGCACCTTAAATTTTACCTATTCATTTTGCGAAAATATTGAACTGATTTACAGGTTTTTGAAAGAAAAAATTGACACACGTGCAGGTATGCTCATGAGAAGTCTCTCTACGACGACATTGGAAGGCAGTGGTCAAGAGAAGATGGGACGCATGCATTCAAAATTAAGTGAAGTCTTATTTCAATTTTTAGAAAAGGATGAAGCGATTGACAAATTAGTATGGTCAGAACAGCTAAGTAAAGAGTCGTTTGTAGCCTTTGTCATTTCAAATCTAATCCTTCAATTTAGAAATAAAGCAGAAAATATAACCGTATTACTAGAAATTATTCAGCGCGTCATCTATAAGTAATCGGTTAGTCCTTCGCTCAATTTGTTGGATTTTATGAATAAAGGAATAGAAAAGAGGTATATTATGTATCAGGCATTAGTAGAGACAATTTTTGATGTTGTCTACTTAAGTTTTGCGATGATCACTGGGATTCTTTTAGTCTCAAAGGGCAAAAATACATTAATCAAACTCGTAGGTTGGATGACTTTTCTTTTAGGTTTTGGAGATGCGTTTCATTTAGTACCACGAATGTATGCTTTATGGACCAATGGACTTGAGGCAAATGCAACTGCACTTGGTATAGGAAAATTGATTACGTCGATTACAATGACTGTATTTTATTTACTCCTTTATTATATTTGGCGTATTTACTTTAAAGTTGAAGATAAAAAGAGTTTAACTTTTGTTATGTGGGGACTGGCAATCGTTAGAATTGTGCTTTGTTTATTCCCGCAAAATGAATGGCTAAATTATCAACAGCCAGTGGATTTCGGTATCTATAGAAATATCCCATTTGCTATTATAGGTATTTTGATCATTTGGATTTTTGCATCTGAGGTTAAGAAAACCCAAGACAAGGTATTTAAGCATTTACCGTTAGCGGTAATTTTGTCATTTGGATTTTACTTACCAGTTGTACTTTGGGGCTCTAGTATACCCGCTTTAGGCGCTTTAATGATTCCAAAGACTTTGGCTTATGTCTGGGTGATTTTCATGGGACTTAGCTTATATCGTCAAACTCAGAAAGGATAGTTTATGAAGAAAAAATTCGCAAATGCAGCACTCATTTATGCAGTGATTGCACTTATATCAGGTGTTTTTTACAGAGAATTCACTAAGCTCAATGACTTTACAGGTAAGACAAATCTATCAGCACTTCATACACACTATTTTGTGCTAGGTATGTTCTTCTTTTTAATTCTCTTATTGATGGAAAATGCATTTCATCTATCGAATCAACCGAAATTAGCAGGTGCAGTGGTCGTCTATCATGTTGGACTCAATCTTTCCACTATTATGCTTCTCGTTAGAGGCGTACAGCAAGTGCTGATAGAAGCGCCTAGTCGTGGACTTGATGCTTCTATTGCTGGGATTTCTGGTCTGGGTCATATCGTGTTAAGTGTTGGTCTCATATTAATATTAATAAAAATTAAGAAAGCAGCGATACAGTAGCAAAATCACCCTTAAAGCCTTTGAAACAGACCAATGAATGGTTTGCTTTCAAAGGTTTTTTTCATGTCTGAGTTGAGTCAAACTTTGTTTTTCTGTTACAATGGGTCTAACAGTTTAAAACATGAATTGATTTAGGAGTTTACTTTGATAAATTATAAAAGCTTGGCGCATCTTAAGTTAAAGATTTTATTGATTGCAGTACTAATTTTATCAGTCATTGGTATCATTTTTATTTTAAAAATCAACTTGCCAAAATCTGAAAATGATAGTCGTTTGGTCATCGGTAGGAAAACGGATTCTATTTCACTTGATCCTGCCATTACATCAGACTCTGAATCCTTTCAGGTTACCGCTAATATTTATGAAACGCTTGTTAAATTTGAAAAAGGCGGTACTGAGGTAATCCCAGGCTTAGCTGAGGAATGGAAAGTGAGTGAGGACGGCAAAACGTGGCAATTTAAAATTAGAAAGGGTGTAAAATTTCACGATGGAACAGATCTTGATGCCAATGTTGTCGCTTTTAATTTTGAAAGATGGATGGATCCAGATAGTCCCTATCACACAGGTCAATTTATCTACTGGCGATATTGTTTCGGCGGCTATCCGGGCATTGTAGAAAGAGTAACCGCACTATCAGATGAAACATTAGAAATTGTTCTAGAAGAACCTTATGCTCCATTTTTAAATGCATTATCAATTCCAGCTTTTGGCATCGCAAGTCAATCTGCTATCATAAAATACAACGAAACACTTAGAACTCATCCAGTAGGAACTGGTCCATATGTTTTTAGCGAATGGAATCAAGATGAGAATATCGTTTTAACTAGAAATGAACTTTATTGGGCAGGTGATGCAAAGTCCTTAGTGCTCGAGTTTAAAATTTTTCCGGAGGAAACAGACCGTGTGGCGTTGTTAAGATCAGGTGAGGTTCAAATCATCGATCAGCTTTCAGATGATGAAGCAAGAACCATCGTTTCAGACGACAAACTCCAAATTTATTACAGACCTTTTTTTAACATTGGATATCTTGCGCTAAACAACTCAAAACCACCATTTGACAACATACTTGTAAGAAAGGCGGTTTCACTTTTAGTGGATAAGGAGGCCATCATTCAAGCCTCTGATAATACACTTGCAAGACCTGCAAATTCTTTCTTGCCACCAGTGGTTATGGGATATCATGAAGGTATAAAATCAGAAAAAATTAATATTGATTTAGCTATATCACTTTTAGAAAGTGCAGGCTATTCTGATGGACTAGATATTAGTCTTTGGGTAATGGACCGTCCACGAACGTATTTGCCTAACCCAGTATCAACTGCACTTGCACTCAAAGAACAGTTGGAAGTTGGGGGAATAAGAGTAACGGTTAAAATTATTCCTTGGGACAGTTATATTGACGACATTAAGACTGGTGAACATGAAATGGCACTTATTGGCTGGAATGGAGACATCGTCGATCCCGACAATTTCATGAATACATTGTTTTCATCTGAGCATCTAGATGCAAAGCTAAGCTTTAATTATGCTTTTTATTCTAACCCAGAAGTGGATCGACTGCTTACACAAGCAAGACGCGTCTCAGATGTCTCTTTTAGAACAAGTTTGTACCAGGAGCTTCAAGAGCTTATTGAAGCAGATGCTGTTTCTATTCCTTTGATGCATACGATGACGGCGATAGGGGTTGCTGACGGCGTCATGGGATTTGAACCGCAAATTACAGGTGAAGAGGTATTATGGAAAATTCAACTGATCAATACGCAGAAATAAAAAAAGGTAAAAAGGAGATCAAACAAAGGCGCAATTATTCTATTTTGATAGTTGTGCTATTGGTCGCGTCTTTACTTATAATATCGCTAAATCATAAGAATAAAGAGCTACCACAACAAATTTTGCCTTCCTTGCCTCAGCCAATAGCAAAGGAGATGATATTAATTACCTCCGCTGGACAGAGCACAGACACATATATTGTGAAGGACATCGCAAATACTCTTAAAATTCACAATTATTTTATGCCAAAAGCAACTTCTGAGGATTTAGAGGAGATAAATACAATTGTGTTTGTTGTAGGCTACAGTCAAATTAATGAAAAATTATACAGTCTTGAATTTGAACAGGAACTTCAGCGTATAGAAAGTCTGATAGATGAAGCCATGCGCCTTAATATGTCTATGATAACGGTCTTCATTGGCGGTGAATATAGAAAAGATGAACAGTCAATTGCATTATTGGAAAAGACAAGTGCAGTGTCGGATTACATCATTGCGACAGACAATGGCGCTGATAATCTTACCGTTTACTCGATTGCAAAACAGAATCAAATTCCACTAACCATAGTCGAAAGCTTAGGGGATTTGTCTGAACCTTTTGCATCGGCATTTAGGTAGGTGAGAGATGATTACGTTATTTGATCGATTTAAAAAATGGCAGTACGCATTTTTAGGGATTGGTTTTACAGTGTTTGCGTTTATTCTTCCAGCGTTGGTAGATTTCTTTTGGCTGGATATGATTGCAAAGGTTCGAGAATCTATTGTGCTTGGAGATAGCGGTCCTCTAGTGATGGCTTCTGCAATTTATAGCCTACTCAATACAGCTCAAAACCTACTGACATTTATGGCGGCTTATGCATTTACTGAGCAATTTTTTTCGGAAAAAATGAGTTTTTTTTCACTAAAAATCATTTGTGTTCTCATATTGTTTTATGCTATCAATTATTTTGTAGATGCTTTGCATTTAATCACATGGGATGCTTTTGCTAGTGTGTTTTCAGCAATTATAGTGATGTTACTTATTAAAAAGCCTTATCATCATGCATCCGCTTTTAGTACCATAAAAGTGTAA
>DJWQ01000192.1:0-2543 GCA_002441045.1 Firmicutes bacterium UBA6226
CCACAACCTTTACACCAAGCTTCGTTGATGTGAATGGTCAAATTTTCTTTTGAATTAGCCATTGGAATCCTCCTTTTACTCTCACTTACAATCATATCATATCAAGGTTGTTTTGCAAGGATTATTTCATTTTTGGAGGAATTGTTTATAAAATTGCAATTTTTCATTCAAATTGTATGATAGGCTTTTTGAATAGCTGTATACAATTATTTCTTTTTGGTTCCTTTACAAGGTTGGTCAAAAAATGCCACAATACTTGGAAGTACAATTGCTTTAACTAGATTTAAGTCATTAATATCAGATGAATTTACACAGTAATCTTCGATTTTATTATTGTCAAAGTCTTCACACTGTCCACTTAAAACATGACGGTAGAAAGTATTCTCAATTTCATTTCCATTTAAAATAGCTGACTTTGCCCCGCTGATTTCAGCACTATTTAGCATCGCTCTTAAAAGCCCTTCTCCGAGGGCAATACGTCTTTCGTTTTCAGCGACATGGATCGCATTGACCAAAACGCACTGTTCACTGACAAATGCATATTGACCAGCACCTAAAATCGCGTCGCCATCTTTAACCACGAAGCGCTTAAAAGTGAAATTTGCAAGCTGTCTTTCACTAAACAAGTTCTCAATTTCATATGAGACATCCTGCCATCTTAATATACGTGCCTCTAACGGCTTAATTTCAATCATTTTATGCCTCTTCTTCTGTTTTAGTATCGATACTATCAACGTTATGATCCGTTGCATTCAATGTTACATGAACAACTTCATCATTTTGGGCTATATCTTTTGCTTCATCTTTTGCTTCATCTTTTACTTCATCTTTTACTTCATCTGCTGCTTCATCTTCTGTAACATTTTCAGTATCATCAATTTCATTTTCTTCAGCCTGAGCTGATTTGGTCGTTCTCGAAGTGATGGTCTCAACAAAATCACCGACTTCAGGTAGATCCTTTAAAGTCTTAAATCCAAAGCTCTTAAGAAAGGTATCTGTTGTGCCATAGATCTGAGGGCGTCCAATTTTTTCAAGTCTTCCCATTACTTGAACGAGTTCTCTCTCCACGAGATTTTGAAGTGGTCCATCTGAGTTAACGCCTCTAATTTGTTCTATATCCAGCTTTGTAATCGGTTGTTTATAAGCGATAATGGCAAGCACCTCTAAAGCAGAATTAGAAAGACCTTTATTACGACTTGTCGCACAGAGTTGTTCAATATAGGCATAATTGGCTCTCAATGTACTTAGCTGATAGTGTTTATTCACTTCAACGATCTGTATGCCTCTACCTTCTTTCTTAAAGGTCTCTATCATTTCTTCGATCACTTCTTCAACGAAGGATGCCTTCAAGTCTAGAATCTTAGCAATTTTACTAAGACTAAGTGGTTCTCCCCATGCAAATAAAAGCGATTCTATGACTGATTTATAGTTAACGTTGGTTTCCATATCGTTCCTCTCATTTATCTGGAATTTAACCTCAAATAATGCTTCAAGATTAATCACTTCCTAATATTAAGCTTATTCCGTTCTTTACAGCTCTGACATAACAACTTGTGTGTTCGCATCAATTTCATCTTCATCGACAAGCTCTTCTTGACGATCCTCAAGTGCTCTTTTACGAATAGATATTTCTCCAAAAATAGCTTCTTGTACGATTCTGATTTCTTTTAGTTTAAGCATTTCAAGAATGGCTAGGAAAGTTACAACCACCTCTTCTCTTGTGATGAACGCATCAAACAAGGTTGAAAACTCAAAGCATTCTTCTGTCAATATCCGATGACGTATTTTACTAAGCTTATCCTCTACTGTGTGTGCATCGCGTTTGATGCCTTTAAAGTACTTTTGTCTCCCATCGTCAAATCGATTGATTTTAACTAGTACACGCTGTATGGCTTCCACTAAGAGCATTTGATCCATGGATTCGTTAAGTGTTTCTTTACTGACATGATCCACATATTGGCTTAAATCTGACTGCTCTTTAAAAACAACCTCATCCAGTGTTCCTTCAGTTTCTCGAAGCAAACTTGCGATTTCTTTAAACTGCTTGTACTCAACAAGACGTTTAACCAGCTCTCTTCTTGGATCCTCAAGGCTGTAATCGAAAACTTCCATGTCGTTCCGATCTGGTAGCAGCATTCTCGACTTAATTTCAATAAGGGTTGCCGCCATAACGATAAATTCAGTAGCGGTGTCTAAATCGAGATTTGACATGTTATCAATAACCTCAAGATATTGTGAAGTAATACTGACGATAGGAATATCGTAAATATCAACTTCCTCTCTCGTAATTAAGTGTAAAAGAAGATCCAAAGGGCCTTCAAATGCTTCCAGTTTAATATCTATGCTCATATAATTTGCTCTCAATCCATTTTATTTCTTCTTCAAAAGTCATTGTTTTTAACTGCTCAATTTTATAGCGTTGCAAAGCGCCTAACATTGAACGCTTGGTATATGTGATGGGTAAATTTCTTTCGATAAGTACTTTTCTATTAATCATGATCTTAAGTGGTTTAAGATCTTTGATGTATTTTTTAAGATTTTCA
>DJWQ01000192.1:2591-11303 GCA_002441045.1 Firmicutes bacterium UBA6226
GTCCGATTGATGCCTCTACTTATGATTTTATTCGTATTTAACCAGAATACTAGATTAGAAGCATAGTAAGCTAACAACTCTAGTTGCTGCATTTCTTTTATTGACAGATTTGGGAGCAGTGCGATTACTTGACCCATCAATTCTCGAATCCGGCTAGAGTCTACGCTGTTGATTGGTTTTGCATCTTCGCTGATTTCAGGTTGTAATTCAATTAGTAGTTGATGTTCATTCAGGCGCATTAGAATCTCTGAATATCGATCTTCCTCTATATACTTTAGAAGGATTTTTTTGTATCTCGCTCTTGAAAAATGGTTTAACCAATTTTCTCGAATAGCTCTATTAAACTGTGACTCCGTCAATGGTTCTAGTGACAAATCAAACGTTACCATATATTTAACCGCGCGCATTAATCGAGATGGATCCTCGTAGAAACTATTTTCGTGAAGTGTTCTAATGCGTTTGTGTTCAATATCCTGCGAAAAAAGCGGATGTGCATAAGATACAGCGATAGGTCTAACTTGATTCAGTAGGTCTGAAATAGACTGTGGTGTAACTTCTACATAGCCAGTATTAATTGTAAAATCCCTGCGTTTAAGATCGCCTTCCAGATCACTGATGCTTATATCTGGTAGCCCTTTATTTAGCAGATAGGTTTCGGTTCTAAAAACGGCTAGATCGATTTGATAGGGTGCGACATTAAGCGTAGCCGTCATAAATTCACTGGTCTGAGTGATATCAAATATTCTAATAGCTTCAAGGAATAGAGCGTCGTTCATTGCAAGATCGATATCATAACTCTTCTTGTGATAAAAGGCATCGCGAACACAACCGCCTACGAAATAAAAAGACGTATTTAATCGGTCTGCAATTTCTGTTAACTTAAGCAGTATGTCTTCAACCCTTTGTACCATCTTAAGCCTCCAATTTGAGTCAACTCCTATATTATAACGTCATCTAAAATGAAAGACAACTTAAACCCCTTCTTATTATATAATAAAAACCTTTGGACATCGAGTCCTCATATTTTACCACACGTGAAATTGAGGCTTAATAAAAACCCGCTTATTAGCGGGTTTAATTTTATTATGACTTATTCTTTTAATCGATAGTCCTACTCTATAATCTCATAGATGTATTTAACGTCACCAGGGTGATGATTGCTGACGACGAAAGCCGTTCTCGCCATACGCTCTGCTTCAGATGTCTCTTCTGCATTTGTATGGAGGACACAAAGGACATCTCCTAAATTAACGTGTTCACCAATTTTCTTTTTAAGTGTGATGCCTGCTGCAAAATCGATTGCATCTTCCTTTTTACGTCTACCAGCACCGAGCATCATTGCTGATATACCAATTTTTTCAGCATCAAATCCTGCAACATAGCCTTCGAGATCTGCCTTAACTTCAATGTGCTTTGAAGCTTTTGGTAATAACTCAGGGTTAGAGATCACTTCTGGGTTTCCACCTTGGATTTGAACGAATTTTTTAAGAATCTCAATCGCTTCGCCAGAAGCAATCAAAGCTTCAAAGTGCTTACGTGCTTGTTCGATGTTCTCAAAAGCACCACCCAACACAGCCATATACGATGCAATCGTTAGTGCAACTTCAGTTTCATCTTCAGCACCGTGACCACTAAGTACTTCTATCGCCTCTTGAATTTCGTTTGCATTGCCCACTTCATGTCCAAGTGGTTGATCCATGTTTGTAATTACAGCAACTGTTTTTCTATTAAGTGAGTTACCGATCGCAACCATAGTTTTAGCAAGTTCCCTAGCATCGTCAAGTGATTTCATAAACGCACCTGAGCCGACTTTAACATCGAGAACGATTGCGTCCGTGCCAGCGGCAATTTTTTTACTCATAATTGAACTTGCAATCAATGGGATACTATCAATAGTGCCAGTTACATCTCTTAAAGCATAAAGTTTTTTATCTGCAGGTGTCAGATTGCCTGACTGTCCCACGATTGCCATTTTATATTGGTTGACGTTATTGATAAAGTCTTCATTGCTAAGCTCAACTTTAAAACCTTCAATCGCTTCTAGCTTATCGATGGTACCACCTGTATGACCGAGGCCTCTGCCTGACATTTTGGCTACTGGAACACCTACTGAAGCAACGAGTGGAATAACGATTAAGCTGATTTTATCACCAACACCACCAGTTGAGTGCTTGTCAACCTTGATGCCTTCAATTCTGCTAAGATCCACTTGATCGCCAGAACGCACCATGGCATCTGTTAAATCAGCAATTTCTTTAGCTTCCATACCCTTAAAGTAAATCGCCATTAATAAAGCCGATGCTTGATAATCAGGAATTTCGCCCTTAGTATATCCTTCTATAAAAAAGTCAATTTCAGCTTTTGATAATGACTCTCCATGTTTCTTTTTATTGATTA
The DNA here is from genome assembly GCA_002441045.1 of Firmicutes bacterium UBA6226. The sequence goes on from DJWQ01000192.1 coordinate 4,989, forward strand.
CATCAACTATACGCATTGCCGCCTCCTAATTATGCAATTTCGATGATTCGATTCACTAGTTTGATAAATGTGCTTTGAACTCGATTTGCAACTTCTACAACTTCTTGATGATTTAGAGCTGTCTTTTGAATGCCGGCAGCCATATTAGTAATACATGAGATACCCGTTACTTTCATACCCATATGTGCTGCAACAAGTGCCTCAGGAGCAGTTGACATACCTACTGCATCTCCGCCTAACATTTTAGCGAGTTTAACTTCAGCAGGCGTCTCGTAAGCAGGGCCAGTAAAATAGAAATAAACCCCTTGTTTTAGATCAATATTCAAAGCTTTTGCTTCATCAAGTATTTGTGCATTGAACTCAGGGCTATAAATACTTGAAGCATCTGGGAATCTAGGTCCAAGTTCAGCTTCATTTTTACCAATCAATGGATTGACACCCATAATATTGATTTGATCTGTAATCAGCATCAGTGTACCACCACTAAACGATTCATTTGTGCCTCCAGCAGCGTTGGTTAAAATCAAATGCTTCACACCTAAAGCCTTTAATACTCTCACAGGGAATGTCACTTCTTGCATTGTGTACCCTTCATAGTAGTGAAAGCGACCTTGCATCGCAATGACATTTTTACCGTTGAGCTTACCTACGACAAATTGACCCTCGTGACCTTCTACGGTAGATACTGGAAAATGAGGAATTTCAGAATACTTAATTTTAATTGGAGATTCAATCTCCTCTGCCATAACACCTAGACCCGAGCCTAATATCAATCCTAATTCAGGTTGAACAGTGAGCTTTGACTCAATATATGCTTTCGCTTCACTCATTTTCAAGAGCAGTTGATCCATTTTTGCCTCCTAAGACATTTATTTTAAAATTTCATTTTTAAAGCTTGTTCCATTTGCTGTTGCAGGAATACCTAAAATATCTGATACCGTTGCAGCGACATCAGCAAAGGTTTGACGCGTCCCAATATTTGTGCCCGCTTTCACCGCATCCCCATAAATCAATAAAGGTATATATTCTCTTGTATGATCGGTGCCACTATAAGCAGGATCATTGCCATGATCTGCAAGAATGATGAGTAAGTCAGATGGCTTCATCGCTTCAAACAGTTCTGGCAATCTTGCATCCACCTCTTCTATCGCTTGACGATAGCCTGCGACATCTCTTCTATGACCAAACTTCGCATCGAAATCAACTAAGTTTGTAAAAAGAATACCTTTAAAATCTTCTTTTAAATAATTCAGTGTCTGATCGACACCATCCATATTATCTTTCGTATGAACATCGTGCGTGATGCCTTCACCATCGTAAATATCGACGATTTTACCAACCGCTCTTACATCAAACCCAGCTTCTTTTGCATAATCAAGAACCGTTTTTTCAAAAGGTTTAATACTGTAATCTCTACGGTTTGAAGTTCTTTGGAAATTGCCTGGTTCACCTACAAACGGTCTTGCGATGACTCTGGCCACCTGATCGTCTCCCACTAGAATATCTCTAGCGATTTGACACATACGATAGAGTTCATCTAATGGAATGATATCTTCATGAGCTGCTATTTGGAAAACTGAATCCGCAGATGTGTAAACAATCGGATTTCCCGTTCTCATATGTTCTTCACCTAGTTCATCCAAAACAACTGTGCCTGATGCAGGTTTGTTACAAAGCACTTTACGCCCAGTTTGTGCTTCAAAAGCATTTATGATATGTGGTGGAAAGCCATCCGGATAGGTTTTAAATGGCTGTTCAATTTTAAGTCCTGCGATTTCCCAATGACCTGTCGTCGTGTCTTTACCATTAGAAGCCTCTAGACTTCTGCCGAATGCACCTATTGGATTTGGATCAGCTTCGATATAATCGATGCCATCGATGTTGCCAACACCTAATTTTTTTAAATTCGGAATTTTAAAATTGTCTGTTGATTTTGCAATGTGCCCCAGTGTACTAACACCGATATCACCAAATTGCTCTGAGTCTGGCAAAGCGCCAATTCCCACACTATCAAGTACAAATAATACCACACGATTAACCATAGTGTTCCTCCTATTTTTTTTCCGATTATCAGTTCTGTCTTCAAATGCATTGCAATAATCCAACCCAACTGATAGCGGCTAATTAAAAAAGAGCCTTATTAGGCTCTAGGGTGTGTTTTTTCATAGATATCTCTAAGCTTGGCGTTCGACATTTCAAGGTAAATCTGCGTTGTTGCAACATCAGAATGACCTAACATTTCTTGAACTGATTTTAAATCTGCACCATTTTGAATTAAGTGAAATGCAAAAGAATGTCTCAGCGTATGTGGTGTAATTGATTTGTGAATATTCGCTTCTTCTGAATAGCGTTTAATCACTTTCCAAAACCCTTGTCGCGTCAATTTTTTTCCATAATAATTCACAAATAAGGCATCTTCATCTTCAGATACAAGTTGACCCCTACCATCTTTCAAATAGATGTCAATCGCTCTTGAAGCCATTGANNGTTGTATTGATATCGGATAGTGTTAAGGAAATCAATTCAGAAACGCGAATACCAGTAGCATAGAGAAGCTCAATCATAGCTTTATCCCTTTTGCCTATAGATGTACGCACATCAGGTCTAGATAGTAACCTTTCAACTTCAGCAAGCGTTAATACCTGAGGCATTTTACGATCTTGCTTCGGCGCTTCCAGCTCAGTTGTTGGATTGCTTACCATATACCCTTTGTGGTGTAAAAACGAATAAAAGGTTCTAAGCGACGCAATCGTTCTAGAAATTGTCGCATTTGCTTTTCCTGATTTCTTAAGAAAAATCGTGTATGTCATCATATCTACTGGTGAAACTTGAGTCAAATCATCTAGTTTTAAATTCGAACTCACGTACTCACAAAAAAACTTTAAGTCTCTTTTATATGACAAAAGAGTATTCATCGATAATTTCTTGTGATCAACAAGAAAAGCTTCATATTCGTTTATGTAACTGTTCATCTTTTCCATATATACCCCTATTTTATCTTAAACCCATGAAATTTAAATACATTTGACCATCTTTTGTAGTGATTTTACAATTTGGATGCCTTTATTGTTTTCTTTTGTGCATACATTTCTTCGTCTGCTTCATGTACAAAACTCAATAAAGTATTGTGTTTTGCAGCGTCAAACTGTGTAATACCAACACTCGCACTAATTTTAAACTTATAATCACCCACAGAATTCACCTTTAAAAATTCATCTGTAATTCTTCTCCAAACTCTTTGGGCTTGTTGCTTGTTACATCTTGTGAAGATTATTAAAAACTCATCCCCTCCTAATCTTGATACGACATCAAACTCTCTTAGTGACGATTGAATGTTCAAAGAAATTGCTTTAATTAATCGATCGCCTTCTTTATGCCCCCATCTATCGTTGACAACTTTAAGATCGTTAATATCTACATACGCAATCGTCAAATCATATTTAAACCTAACTGCTCTTGCCATTTCAGATTTTAAATGCGTGAGTCCAGCCTCTCGACTTAACGCACCCGTCATGACATCTGTTTCAGCTTTAAACTTATAGTTTTCTAAGTTTCGATCGACCATAAAAGTTCGATTCACAAGGATAATTAATACGAGGATCATAACTGTAACAAAAAGAAAACTCACGAGAAAATAGCCTGTGAACGCAGACGAATTTGGGACTCTTAATACGCCATTTGCTGTGAATTTCGCCATGTTTTCGAAGGTTAATCTCTGATAGAGAATGACTAACGAAAATAAACCCAAATTACTTAATAGCATCACCAGATCCAGTCGAACGTTATTTTGAGCGTACTTCTTAAACTGAGAAACTACCATTCTATAGTAACTCAGAAGGGTCACTAAACTGCCAAAATAAAAAACGTTCGCTAAGAAATTTCCGGAAGCATATAGCGTTCTATAATCCAACAAACTGCCATCAACCAGTAAAATTAGATTAGATGCTACCATTGATGCGATAATTGACATTAAATAGAGCAACATCACCGACATAGCCGATACAAATGAAGAAATTTGATACATGAATCGCATCAACAGCATCAGTCCAAGATGAAAAATTAGGACCGTATCAAGGTGAATTAATTCTACTCGCGTCATCATGATAGCCAAATAAAGCACCGTTATCCCGTGCTTTAATTTCGTATCTTTCTTTAATTTTGGTGCAAGACGTGTCAATACGACAAACATCAAGCTCCCTGTTAACAGGCTGTACAAAATTCTTATCAACAAATCCATTTCAATGCCTCAAAATGATTTTTTTATCTCTCGCATTTTTCAACATCTCGCGTGCATGCTGTGTTGTTGACTCAGTTACCTTAGCACCACCAACCAAACGACCAATTTCGTCTTCCATTTTGGTTTCATCTAGCTTTGACAACACCGTTTCAGTCTGAGTACCATCTGATGATTTTTCGATCAAATAATGATGATCCGCATAAACCGCAATCTGTGGTAAATGAGTAATGCAGATAATCTGACTGTTCATAGCAATTTTTGATAATTTTTCACCAACAATATTCGCGGTAATACCACTAATCCCTGTATCGATTTCATCAAATACAAGCGTTGCCACTTCATCAATTCGACCGATAACGATTTTAATTGCAAGCATTAACCTTGAGAGTTCACCACCAGAGACCACTTTCTTTAACGGTCTAAAGGGTTGTCCAATATTCGTCGTTATTAAAAAATCTATTTCGTCGGTTCCCATTCTTCTAACAGAATGATTTTCAACTAATTCAATTTTAAAGGAGGCCTCTTTCATGTTAAGTTCATGTAGTTCGTGCTCCAACGCCTTTTCAAATGCTTTAGCTGCTTTCTTTCGTAGTTCAGACAACTTTGATGCCTCATTAAAATAAGCTGACATTTTTTTAGATATCTCTAGATTGACTTCACTAATCTTAGTTTCTATAGATTCTAAATTTTCGCGTTCAACACATAAAAGGTCGTAATGAGAGAGGATAAGCGCAATACTTTGTCCATACTTGGTTTTAAGTGTATTAATGGTATCTAGTCTCTCTTCTAAGGCTTTCAAGCGCTCGGGATCAACATCAAGCTTCTCTGAATAATGAACCAAATCCTTAGAAAGATCCTCCATTAAATAAAAGACATCCTTTAATCGCTCACCTAGGCTATCCAGTGTCTCATGATACCCTTCCAATTTTCTGAATTGTCCATTGATAGAGGAAAGGCTGCCTATCGTGCCATCGCCATAATCACCGTGAAAAAATTCAATCGCATTTTCAACGGTTTCTTTAATCTGACCCATGTGATTGAGGTATTCAAACGCTTTTTCAAGCTCAGTATCTTCACCTGGTTTCAGTTTGGCAAGTTCAATTTCATCAATTTGATAATTTATATAATCAAGTTGCTTAACGCGATCACTGGACTTCGTCTCCAAATCTGCAAGCGACTCTTTAAGTTCATTTATTTCATCGTAATATTGGCCTATTTTCTTCAAAAGCAAATCATGTTTTTCACCACCATAAGCATCCAGGAGTGAAAGCTGTTCTTCCTTTTCAAGTAATGTTTGATGCTCATTTTGACCATGGATATTAATTAATGCTTCTGTCACCATTTTAAGCTGAGAAAGCGTCACCAACTGTCCGTTGATTCTAGACTGACTTTTTCCTTTGGCTTGAATCTCACGTGACAGTATAATTACTTCGTCATCGGTTGGAATCATTTGATCACTCAAAATCGAATTGACTGTTGGAGTGGTTTGAAAGCCAGCATTGATTAAGGCTTTGTCACTTCCAATTCTAACAGCATCTTTGCTTGCTGTGCCACCCATTACAAGGTTGAGAGCACCCAAAACCATCGACTTACCTGCTCCAGTTTCGCCTGTTAAGACATTTAAGCCTTCATCAAACTTGAGCTGTGCTTTTTTAATCAAGACAAAATCACTTATGTTAAGCTCAAAAAGCATGCGACCTCCACGTGTCTCTAGACTAATAATTCTTTAAACTGTTTAAGTAAATCCTGAACCATCTCTTGCTCTTTAACTAAAAGAAAAATGGTATCATCACCAGCGATACTACCAACGATTTGTTTTAAGTTGAGTGCATCGATAGACACAGCAGCTGCACTTGCAGATCCAACTAGCGTCTTTACAACGATGATATTACCAGCATGATCGATGGATGTTACAGAGTTTCGGAAAATTTTAAGAAAACGTTCATTCACCACGCCTTCTTTTTCTCTAATAGAAGCATACTTATAGCGACCATCCTTAGTAAGCACCTTAATTAACCTCATCTCTTTAATGTCTCGAGATACGGTCGCTTGTGTTACTTGAAAACCAGATTCACGTA
>DJWQ01000212.1:0-4613 GCA_002441045.1 Firmicutes bacterium UBA6226
GTTAAACCATTTTCTTTAAGTTCAGTAATTGTAATTTCTTGAGGTGGAATCGGCGTTCCATTAGATAATATCTCAGATGAAAGGATGCTCGTCATCTCTGGCAACCCACCATAGATGGTGTATGTGCCTTTAAATTTTACTACGTCCCCAATTTTCGCACCCTCTGGAGCTGACCCATACACATAAAGTGAATACATTTCTCCATCGATCTCTGATTGAATAACTGGGTTGGAATAACTTGTTGCGAAATATACCAAAGTTCCTTTTACTTCGACGTCAGCAGTTCCGCTTGCTAATGATAACACATCTTTAATCGTTCTTGCTTCACTTGGATCTTTGATTTTATAAGTTGCGCTGACAACTTCACTATCAACTTTTCCTTCAAGCTTTGCGATAACTTTTAAAGTAATGACATCTCCTATTTCACCAGTAATATGAATGCCACCATTATAGAGTGTACTCAATTCTGTAGGTTCACTACCATCTAAGGTATAGTAAATAGCCGCCGCTTCCTCATTACATGTTACTGTAATCGTAGCACCACTAACGACATCAGCAGAGCCATTGGATAATGCTAGGTACAAATTATTTGCAGCACCTGTTTTTGACATAGTAACTACTTCAACTTTTGTTGTTCCACCTTGATCGAAAACTCGCACGACAACATCAACAGTATCACCTATTGTAATCCCTGGAAAATTAGATTCAACAATAGAAGGTGAAATTGTAATATTTGCACTTTCCTGAGTTAGTGTTGATAAATCAGTAAGCGTTGCTCCTTCGATCTTGATTATTTCACACATATGGTCGTAACCTGCGGTTAAACCATCTGGTGTTGCAATAATCTCAGCGATCGTTGCTGTGCCTCTATCAGGGACTTCGTTTGATGTTGAAAGTACGGCAATTCTATTTTCCATAACGCCAGTCAATTCAACTAAACTATTATAGTTTTCTCTTTTACCTAATGCTACAATCTCATCACCGACATGTAATGAGCTTGAATTTGCAGTTAAATAAAGGCAAATTGCGCCTGTGTTATCTTGAATATAGACATTTTTATTATTGATATAAGAAACCACACCTTTAACTTTTACATTTTCTGTGGTTAAAGGTACTGCTTTTGCAGCAGCAANNAATATATTTACTAGACTGTCTCCTAAATCTTCTTTTACAGCTTTTACATAAACATTTGTATCTGCAGTAATCGTAATTACAGAGCCAGTCGTCCATTCAGCGCTTTCAGCTGAAAATGTATTATATACAACATCTGCACCTGTAGTAGATGTTGAAAATGTTACTACTGTATTTGGAAGTACTACTCCTGAAGGAATGCTCGCTATAGGCGTTGCACATACTGTAGGTGGTGGTACAGCTCCCGCTCTTGGGTTAGCTGCAATTTTAGTAAAGTCTACACTATTACTATTTGTGTCTACACCATCTGTGCTTCTTATAATCGATTCAGTCGAGCTTGGAGCAGGTGCTGGAGCAACGCCTTCATATTCGCTGGCTGAAGAGCCATATCCAACAAAATCAATTACTGCGTCATCAGTTTTGCCACTGATAGAGGTCGCTTTCGTTGCAAGAGCAACTTTCCCATTTGAACCTGAAAAATTCAAAGCTCCAGTTTGATTTGAATTTGGGATTGCAACACCATTCGCCCCCGGTGCCATAACCACAAGATAGTAATCTTTTGCTTTAATAGTGCCAGACAGTTCACAAATATTTGTGAAAGCACCTGTTGAGCTTGCATACTGTACTGACCAACCGGTTAAATTAATATCGCTATCGGTCGGATTGTAGAGTTCCACAAAGTCTGCGTTATAGACTGCTCCACTGTTTCCTCCTGAGCCATAAATTTGATTAATCACGACGTGATTTGCAAGTACACCTTCGGTTGCGAAGGCTTGGATGTTCATTGTACTCATGATCATGAATACAATCATCAACAGGCTTAAATATTTTTTTGCCCTTTGTTTCATAAGAACCCCCTCTAGTTACTTTTAATAAGTGAGAATTATCTATGATGATTGCAGATAAAGAAAAAACTGCAATAATCTACACAAATCATTTAAACTATATCGATTTCACTTATGTTTCTCAAATTTACACGTTTTTAACACAATTTCTAACCGTTCGCTAATTTTTACTTTTTTTTATCTGCTTTTCATGACTATAGAAATATGCCCCCAACACAGTCACCAATGGCACAGTTAAAATAATTCCTATAGATCCTGATATCCCTTGTATGATCTCTATCGCCATTAGATCACTGTTGAAGATTTGAATATATGGATAATCAAAAACTCTAAATAGCACTAACATATTTAAAGATGCGCCAGCAAATGCTAATATCAGCGTATTTGCCATTGTCCCCATTGCATCTCTGCCTATGTTAAGGCCTGATTGAATCAGCTCTTTCATCGTGATGTGTGTATTTAACTCTTTTAATTCAGCAATAGCTGCAGTAATCGTGATGGAAACATCCATTACAGCGCCAAGTGATGCGATTAATACACCACTAACCAATAGACCACTAATCCTTAAACCTTCATCTGCTGCTCTAAGTACAAGCTCCTCTGCTTCTGGCATATTAAATCCGTTGATCGGTGTCAACTGTCCTGCAAGATATGCAATAATCCCAGCAATCGTTACGCCTCCAATACATCCAATAACTGAAATATAAGTTTTCTTTGAAAACCCATTTAAAACCAAATGAGAAACAAAAGTCGTTATCGCCACTAAAAATATCGCAGCAAGGATAGATGGAACTCCTTTACGAATAAGCGGAATCAATAAAAACCAAATGCTAAGGATTGTAAAAGCAAGTCCAACAAGCGCTGACAGCCCTTTCTTTCCACCAAACCCAATTAAACAACCGGCAAAAATCAATATCAATATCCCCATCATAAAGGTCCTATCATAATTTAAAATGCCTACGACATAAGGGGTTTGATCTTCTAAATAATCCATCCTGACGATAACTTTTGTGCCCTCTTGAAGATCGATATTGCCGTAGGCAGCGAGATAATTGATTACTTCTAACTCATTATCTTTGTATTTCCCACTGTCCAAAGTTAAAACGACGTATTGTGTACCCAATCTTAAACCTTCTGTCCATGTGTCAGGACTCGCATCATCACTTTTTAGCTCTGAAACATGGGCTTTTTCAAACCATATTTTACTTGCAGCAGTGGCGTAGGTACCTTCTTGCGGCCAATTTGCCCAAAGCAGTACACTGATATACATTAGTGAAAATGCTACAATGATTGCTATTCTATTTACAGTTTTTTTATTTATACTTTTTATTGAGTATTTATTCATTTTTACCACCTTATTTGAGTATGTATGTTGACATAATCGTCATATTGCAAATCTGATTATATGCATCTGTTGTTAATTTTGGATGCTATTTTTTTTAGTTTTAGGTTACTTCTCTGTAAAATATAGGTCCAGTAATAAAGATATATAAATTTTTCTATACTGTCAATGTCAGAAAATTCAATATATTCATTAAAATTTCATTAGAGAATATTTCTCAATTACCAATTATTATGTTATAACTAAGTTATTTTGAATAATTATGAATTTATTTTATTTGATTTCACTCTAAAATTGTAAAAAAGTAATAAGTATTTACATAATTTCCACACCGATAAAAAGCTTTATATGTATAAATTTACTATGTGAACTATCTACAATTGCATTTGCGTCTTTAGCGTCACTCTGAATATTGAACATAAAAAAAATGAGAGCTAAGCTCTCATTTAAAATNNAAAGTCTAAAACAAGTTGTCTGTATAGAAACCAAATATGCCTAAATCTCTTAAAATTTTCACACGCTGAAACTCGTTTATCGTATGCACATAACTTCTGATGCCTAACTTATTCAGTTCAGAGGCTATGTATGTATTGGCTCTTGACTCTGCAAAAGTAACTCCAAAAAGTTTATGGGATTTTGCAAATTCAACAACTTGCCAATCTGTTTTATAAATCTTGTAAAGTGAATAGATGATATGATTATATCCCAAAGACTTTACCTGATCATAATTATCCATATCAAATATTTGAGGAATAAAACGGTTGATATAATCTGGATAAACATTTGATATATACGTTAGTAATTCGATGTTATCGTCTTTTGTATCTGTTATGACTTTGAAATTCGGATTGGTTTCCATCAGGTAAATTAAATCGTCCAAATCCATTTGCGTAATTGCATACTTAGAAGTTGCATTTTTAAATCGCTCTAATGTAAATGACCCGTAAGGCATATCAAAGTATTTGCTTATATAGCTATAGTCATGGCCTAAAACATATTTATGATCTCTAGTTTTAAGAAAATCAATTTCTATGAGTAAATACTCTTTTTCTAAAGAATTCATAATTGCTTCATATGTGTTTGAAACTGTTAAATCTAAAATTTCGCCACCACCGTGGGCGATATACATGTTTTTCTCATAAGTGTCTTCAGAAACCACAGATGGATAATATTCTTTATTGCTTAAAATTGCCTGAAGTCTCTTGTTGCTATAGCTATCGAACCCTGACATGTTTGCTAAATAAGACTTTATGATATTGTTGGTGAAGACTAGGGCTTCAGCTCTGCTCACTTCA
>DJWQ01000212.1:4750-12738 GCA_002441045.1 Firmicutes bacterium UBA6226
TTTGGTTCAATATATTCCCCACTGATAAGCTCACAGACTCTTACTATAAGGTATATGAAGTCTTTTCTTGAAATCGCATCCTCAGGATTCTCAAACATGGATGACTTTAAAAAATGATAACTTTCAAGTTCTTCTACGCTATCTGCTGACCAGGTTAAATCTATCGCATAAGTTTTAGTAGGATTTAAAAATACCATCATGAGGAATAGAATTACTGTGATCTTCGTTTTTCCAGATCTTTTAATAGCGAATACCACCTTTCAAATTATTCAATCTCACCACTATAATATAACATTTCAATTTGTGAAATCATTTTATCTATCGTAAATAGTTCTTTAAATCGCATTTGTGATGCAATTTTCATTTTAGAGATAATTGATGGACTATCTAATAATAACTCAATTTTATCGCATGCTTCTCTTACGTCACCCAGTTTATATAAGTAGCCATTATAACCACTCTTGATCACCTCATTATTTCCGATTACATCAGAAGCTAGAATCGGGCAATTTGACTGCATCGATTCAATCAATGTATAAGGTAGCCCCTCATATAAAGAAGTTGAAAGAAATATATCAAAGCGATCTAGAAATGCCGGAATATTAACCTGATGTCCAACAAAAAAGACTTTATTTTCTAATTGATATTCTTTCACCAGTGCCATACACGAATCATAAAGTGAGCCGACACCAACCCATATAAAATTAACATCGTCACGTCTCTCACATATTTCTTTAGCAATTTTGAGAAACTCTTCTGGATTCTTTTGTTCATAAATTCTTGCTACGCATCCGATAACATGAACCCCTTCAGGGATATAATCAAATGAAACTTTAGCAGGATGGTTTGACTTTTGAGGACCCAAAGCATTATAAATCACTCTAAAGTGATTGGGCTTTTGAATGTTATGATTAATGGCAAAATGTTTTTCACCTTTTGAAACGTTTATCGTTAATGTCGTAGCAAATCTTGCTAAAAATCGCTCAATTGACAAATACAATAGATACTTCGAGGTTTGACTCTCTGGATTTTGAACGGCATAAGCATGCGGCGTATAATAAACCCTTTTCACGCGACATAATTTTGCTGCCACTCTTCCAACGACACCTGCTTTTGAGCTATGACAATGTACGACGTCTGGTCTTGTCCGTCTGATGACTTTTATAATACGTTTGACTGCCCTCAAATCTTCTGAAAGCTTGATTTCACGCTTTAGCTCGGGAATTTCAACAAACTCAATTTCATTTTCCCATTTCTTTTTAATCCACTTAAATCTATAATCCATTCGTGAAGCGCCATGAGCAACTACTAAGTCGAATTTGTCTTTATCTATATATTCTATGATATCATCGACATGTTTGCCGACGCCATCCATAACCGTTTCTGCGATTATTAAGATCTTTACTTTATTGCCCATATGTTTTTACCTTCCTGTTTTTAGTCAAAACATAGAATAACCCACAACCTACTAATACGCCTAAACTATCGATTCCTACATCAAAAATCTTAGGCGTTCTTCCCGGTATAAAGAGTTGGTGAAACTCGTCAAAAAAGCTGTACATTACACCAAATAGGACTGCCCTTGTCAATGCACCTTTCACGTCAAAGCTAAATAACAATGCATTCATAAGCAAAACTGCTAAGATGAAATACTCTGTAAAGTGTGCTGCTTTTCTTAAAACAATCATTTGAATTCTTGTGTGGTCTTCTTCATATGACGCCATTTTATCCTCAAAGGTGGCTTCTGAATTAATATTCCCTTTAGCTACGTTTAACACTTCTCCCGTCAGATACCAAGATTTGACACCATTGAGATTTGACATTATGAAAATACCAAGTAAACATAGAATAACCAATAGCCAACTTACTTTTTTAAAATACACTTTTTCCTTCTTTCCTAATATCCAGTAATCTCTTTAAATGCGACATCAATTATTTTGCTTAGCAAAGCCTTCGTTAATTTCTTCAGGTGTTTTGAAGGTTGGTACGATTTCTCGTAATTCGGCAATTAGAGCATTTTTATCCTTATAGACATTTTTTAAGTTATCTATTTGCTTAACCAGAATCTCATATGGCTGTGACATAGGTTGTGCAACAAAGATCTTATCAATTTCTGTATCTAGTAACCCTTCCTCGCTCATCAGTAGCTCTTCATATAACTTTTCGCCAGGTCTAAGACCAGAATATTCTATTTTGATTTCTTCATCTGGTTTAAATCCAGAGAGTCGTATTAAATCTCGAGCCAATTGATCTATCTTAACAGGATTTCCCATATCCAGTACGAAGATTTCACCTTTTGCTGCTATTCCGCCAGCTTGAATGACTAATTGAACTGCCTCGGGAATCGTCATAAAGTACCTAATGATTTCTGGGTGTGTTACCGTTACAGGTCCACCTTTTTGTATTTGTTTTTTAAAGAGTGGAATTACACTACCATTACTTCCTAACACGTTACCAAATCTAACGGCAGCATATCTTGTGTTGACTTCTGGTAGTTGCGCATAGCTTTGAACCAACATTTCACAAAGACGTTTTGATGCACCCATAATATTGGTTGGATTCACGGCTTTATCTGTAGAAATCATTACAAACTGTTGCACCTTAAATTGATTAGATAGCTCGATAACATTCCGCGTTCCGATAACATTATTCTTAATCGCTTCTTGAGGGGATGTTTCCATTAATGGTACATGTTTATGTGCAGCAGCATGGAAAACAACCTCTGGTCTATTTTCTGAAAAAATTTGTGTCAATCGATCACGATCTCTAACGGATGCAATCAATACTTTTAATTCGAAAGGTACATTGTTTTGTTTTAATTCTTGTTGAATATCGTATGCATTGTTTTCGTATATATCGAGGATTATAAGTTCTGATGGCATATAATTCGAAATTTGACGACAAAGCTCAGAGCCTATAGATCCGCCTCCGCCAGTAACTAAAACTCTTTTGCCTTTTATATATCCACTAACAACCTCGTTATTAAGTTTCACCTGAGTTCTTCCAAGTAAATCTTCAATCTCTACAGGTCTTATCTTAGATACAGATACAGCACCGTCAATAATATCATGTACTCTTGGCAAGATCCGAACGGTTGCGCCAGTGTCCTTCGCTGCATTAATAACCTTTTTAACCGCCTCATCTTTTGCCGATGGCATCGCAATAACTACGATCTCAATTTTTTCTTTTAATGTTACTCTCTCAAGCTCATCAACACCACCATAGATAGGTAATCCATGTAATTTTTGGCCTTTTTTCGAATAATCATCATCCATAAAACCAACTGGTGTCATATCTCCATATGCAGATGTGTTCAATTCTTTCAACACCATAACGCCTGCTTGACCTGCACCATAGATAAGTGTACGCTTTTTAAGTTGGTGCCTTCTTATTTCTTTTGGATTAACATGAAAAATCATTCTATATATAAATCTAGAGCCTCCAATTAATGAGACATCAAAGATAAGTGATAACGCCATGATACTTCTTGGAATTACAATTTGACTAAACTCTGGTTGGCGAGACATCATAAATAAAAGCGCCATTCCCAGTGCAGATCCTACCAAACAGGCCATAACGACATCTATCAACTCCGTAATACCAGCAAAACGCCAAACCTTACTATACATCTTTAGTATGTTCATTGTAATAAACTTAATGATAATGATTAAAACCAATGTCAAAAAAACTGACGTCGTCCAACTTAAGTTCACTCGACTTACTTGATCAAATTTCACAAAATATGCTAATGCAAAAGAAATGCAGAACGCACTGATGTCTACTAATGATAAAATTAACCTCTTTATGTATTTGTTATTTAACATTTCTTCACCTTCCAATAAAAAATTCAAAGAAAAAGATTGTTTCCACAGTCTGTAAACAATCTCTTCCTTTATTTTGCTTGTTCAATTATATCACTTATTAATCTCATTATGAACCATTTCGTAAAAACTTAAGAATATCACTCTAGATCCATTAGATTTAACCAACCTAATTCTAAATAAATACTTTCATTTGTTTTTCCTTCATTTACATACAAATGTGTCCACTTATCATCGATTTTTGTTCTAATTCCCATTCGTAATCGATAAATCCCATCTTGTCTAGGTATCAAGAATCTTACAGTATGTCTGTCTCCTTCACCCCATTCACTAGTATTGGTTGCTTCAGTTGTATTATAAACTTCATACCCTGCTATAGCCACATTTTCACTATGCTGGTTTAGGTCAAATGGATAACCAAGTATTAACATTAAATAATCCTCATCTATCTGACTCTTATTTTGAATAGTAACATCAATGGCCGTAAACTTGAGCAACTCTCCAGAATCAGATAGCTTATCAATATAGCTAGACTCAACATTTTCAATAGTGAATTGTTCACCGAATGCTTGATTTAATCCTTGTGTCAGCTCAGTAGAAGGATAATATTCTTTTAAACTTATACTTTTAGATTGTAAAAATATATCACTAATCATTTTAGGTTGAAGGAAATGCCACTGATCTAGCTGATAAACTTGATTTTCATTTAAAACACATATGGGTTTAAAATAAAACATTTCAAGAGATGGATCAATTTTGACAAACAGTAGTTCCACACTTTCTGTCTGCATGCTTGGTGTAAAGTCCATAAAGATCTGACCTCTAATCCCTTTTAAAGCTTGAGCATTTAAAATTGATTGACTACCATCTACTCTCGTCTCAGCGATAATAACTTGAATTCTTTCAGTACGTTCTTCGTTGGTAGTTAAAGTTACATTAATCCCTACTTGGTTTTCCTCACCTACTTTATAACTATTTCGTGGAATTAAATAGTTAACATTATCTTGTGTATCAAAATTAATAACTTTATTTTTTGTTGGTAAGAATATATTAAAGCTCATAATAACATAAATAAATAACGTGGCTAATGGCAAAATAATATGAATATTATTTCGCATATTAAATCCATGACTTTCAAATTTACCATTCGTAAAAACCTTTTTTGACTCAAAAAAGTAAATTAACAACCCCGCTAGATACCACAGAAATCTTCTGTTTTCAACATTTAAAACCATGGATTGAATACCTATTGCGAATATTGCTGCAAATAGCCAAATGAGTGGCTCGAAATCTGTCTTTACAAGATCTGATTTGTTTTTATATCTTTGATAAATTGATTTTATTAACAAAATCAACGGTGCAAAGAATAAAACGACACCAACGATACCTACTTCTGAATAAATACCCCAATACGTATTGTGGGGAATATTCTCAACATAATCCCATCCATTTTTTTCGAAATAGGGTTTCGAGTTCAACATATAGTTGCCTCTTCCCACCCCCATAATTGCATGGTCATTACCCATTTGTAATGCAGTATATCCTAATGACCATCTTGTCTCTAATCCATCTTGATAGTTGATTGTCTTACTTAAAATTCTTTGAGTAAAATAACCCTCAAATGACTTAACATCGACTTGAATAAAGATGATTGCTGCTAATATAATGATGCTCAAAAGCACTACTGAGAATCTCCAATTTTTTATGGTATAATATATTACTAAAATTGATATTCCACCTATTAGTCCTATTAGTCCACCTCTAGAACCCGTCAAAACAACTCCAAATACAGCAAGAGATAAACTTAAAAGATAAACCAATCTGTAAACCTTTTTAGCATCGGTGATTGCAAAGATTCCCATAGCAAAAAAAGTCAATGTCAAAAAGGATGCAGCATGATTAGGATCTGTATCAGTTCCCATAAAAAGTCTCATGTATTTTGGATCATCACTCCAAAAAAACTGACCTGTTTTTGCCAAAATGAAAATCGCAATTCCACCAAATACAAAAATAACAGCCGATATTACCCATAGTTTTTTGAACTTAGTATACTCAATTTCTTTAAAAGTATGATAACCTACAAAGAAATAAACAATACATAACCCTGTCTTAACAAGTTCTTCTAAAATTCCTTTCCATCCACTATCTATGATTTGAGGAGATAATATGGCATTTGAACCTGAGAGTATAATCCAAATAACTAGAGCACACCAAATCGGCCATGCTTTGAAGACTTTCAAACTCTTTTCACGAAAGGAATCAGTTAACATGACAAAAAAAGCAAATAGAATCAACGCATCTGATGCTGCCATATTAAAGCGTATGCTTTCGGTTATTGGAAATACTTTAGTTATATTTATGGTTAGGAAAATTAGTGAAAATAGTGCAATTTTTAAATATGACTTCATAGTAGCTCCTATATTTTAGCCTTATATCCTCAATGGTTCAGCTAAGTAATTATTTATAAGCTGTATTATATCTTAACTTAATTTAAAAAAAGAGCAATAAATTGCTCTCATTTTAGTAAGCATTACGATTAATAAAACCCTTATAAACCGTTAAAAGTATTATCTTCACATCAAAAGAAAACTTCCAATTTTCAATGTAATATAAATCGCATTCAATTCGTTTTAATATACTGGTATCCCCACGCCAACCATTAACTTGAGCCCAACCTGTTATACCCGGTCTGACCTGATGTTTTATCATATATTTAGGAACTTCATTCTTAAACCGATCAACAAAAAATGGTCTTTCTGGTCTTGGTCCAACGACACTCATATCACCTTTTAATACATTGAAAAATTGAGGCAACTCATCGATGCTAGTTTTTCTCATAAAAGATCCCCATTTTGTTTTTCTAGGGTCATCTTTGGTTGTCCATTTTGCTTTTTCCTCATCACAGTTCTGTACAATCATAGAGCGAAACTTTAGCATTTGAAAAGATTTTCTGTTTAGTCCGATTCTCTCTTGCTTATAAAACACTGGTCCTTTGGAGGATGCCTTTACCATTAATGCAGATAACAACATAACTGGTGACGTTATTATAATGGCAATTATAGAAAATACAATGTCAAACGCTCTCTTCAAGGCTTTCTTCACAAAGTTATCCAGCGGTACATGCCTTGTATCTATAACAGGAAGACCATCCAAATCATCCATATAAGGTCTTGTTGGAATATACTTATAGTAATATGGAATAATCTGTGTTTTTATGCCTGCTTTTTCACAACTTAATATTATTTCACCAAGTTTTATATAGTCAGCATCATTAAGTGCAATAATTACGATATCAATTCCATGCTTTTCAAGTATGTTATCAAGATCGTTAAGTCTTCCTAATATAGGTTTTTCATTATAACTTGAATCTAATGCAATATTATCATCGATAAAACCGACAATACTATACCCCCAGTCTGTTCTTACAGATAAATTCTGAACTAACTGTGTCGAAATATCATTACAGCCTACTATCAAGCATCTTTTAAAATACTTTTCATTTTGTGTTCTCTCGCGCCATATATATTGAAATAAAACTCTAAGAATTGTTGTCAAAACTATATTAAAGGCCAAAAAAAGTGCTAATGTCCATCTAGAAAAGTCAACAATTTTTAGTAAGTATAGAGCCAATACGATTACTAACATTCCTAGAGTATTTCCACGAAATACTCTAAGGAATGTCTCATATATACCATATTGATGTTTCACGTTATATAAGTCTAACGCATTGTAAATTAAAATATAAATAGGTAAACTTAAAATGATTGGAAGTACTGACTCCCAAAGACTAAAGACGATTATACCTTCGGAAATAATATTTGTGTAAAACCGAACGTAATATGCAATTAGAAAAGAAAGTAAAAGTATAAAACCATCTAAGAAAACTTTTAACCTAACTAAACTTTTTTGATTCTCTTTTACCATAAAAAATCACCTAAATTAGTTATTTTTCCAGTACCCTTTAAAAAATGCTACAAAAACACCAAGCATAACACCTAAAACCCCTGAAATAGCTAAGATTAGCATCTTATTCGGCTCTACTGGGTTATCAGAACCGCCAAGATATGAACTCATGTTTATTCTTGATTTCATAAATTCTAATGAGCCTTCATCTAAAGTCTCTACTGTCCCATTACTATAATATTCTTCAATCGCTTCTTTTTCTTC
>DJWQ01000197.1 GCA_002441045.1 Firmicutes bacterium UBA6226
GCTTTTGTGGAGATGTATAATCATTTGCATGATCGAATTACGATAGATAAATTTGTAAAGAAGTATTTTGGACATGTTGAAGGACTTGGGGAACTTTTCATAGATAGAGTACCCGAAGGATATACATTAAACGAGAATGGTTCATTTACAAATAGTGAAGGAAGGGCAGCTTTAGCTGTTACTATGTACATAGACGAAGGGTTATCGGATGTTTATTTGAGCCCGGCTTCAATGGAGAATGCATTTATTTTGTATAAGGTTTTGGGGCATGAAATGATTCATGTGGCTCATCATGAACACTTTAGGGCTAGTCACGAAACCACTTATTCTGAGAGAGCTGCCTACACATGGACACAGGCCGTTCATAAAAAATTGTATCCAAAAGATATTAAGGGCTTTAATGAGTATAGTTTGATAATTAATAGCTATAGACCATCAGAAGCATATAATTACGACAAATTTGGTTTTAATTCTAATATACCGAGAGACTTATGGAATTGGTAAGTAATATAAGAAAATTCAATACTATTTATATTGTTTTATGTGCACTTGTTATTTTGTCATGTAAAGCAAATGAGGAACATAGGGAGAATAATTCTAAAAAAGTAACATTCAATTTTGAAATTAGGGGCACGATCCCTGATATTTCAATAATATCAACATTGAGGAATAATAGCAATGAAGACCTTTGTTTTTTGATGGTTGATGATTATGAGGTTCTAAGTCTGTCGGTTAATGCAATAACGCATGACACTTTGTGGGGAGATTACAATGAGATGTTTTTATACATGAACTCTTATTACCCTCCTAAGTATTATGGCCTCACTGATACTTCAATGAATGTTTATTCATTGTTGCCTTTGTACAGTGAGTATGTTGAGTTTAGTGATTTTTATTATTATTTGCTTGATAGGTTTAGAAATATTAATGATGTTGATAAATCAACCATGTATCAAATGAATTTGCAATTATTTTTCAATAGCGCAGTTTTCATAAAAGCAAATGAAATTCGAAAGGACACAGTTCACCTAAAGAACTTATATTCAAGGTATCCGGATGAAGTCCTAAAGTTTCGCTTTTCTTATCCTGTAGAGCTCGTTTCTTATGATCTTGACACAATTAAATTATCTAAAACAATTGATCAATGGGAGCATGAATTTAAAATAGTGTTTCCAAAATATTTTGATGGTTATCGAGTTGTTTGTGATGACTTTGAAATGTCTGATTCGATTATTGTTGGCTTAAACAGAAAGTAATTCTCTTGTATTAATCTTTGCCCTGTTTGCTACGGTAATGACCATCGACTATGCAATAGAAAGGAAGTTTAAAATAAACATAGGGCAGATTTTTGAGTACTACACCCAAACTTTTGTTGTTACAACCATACAGGCAGGCGGGTCGCAGGTGATTGGCGGTATTATTGGCAATGTAGACAAGCTGGGGCGAGAGATAGTGCGGGCTACGTCCCATGGCACCTTCAACGGTGCCATGCGTGCAGCGCAAGGCGGAAAGTTTGAGCACGGATTTCTCTCAGGTTTCGTATCTTCGCTGGGTGGTAGCGCAATGCAAAGTTATGGAGGCAATATGACCTTTACAGAAAAAACAGCCATAGCCGCTGTTATTGGCGGCACGGCAGAAGCTTTAGGTGGCGGAAAGTTTGCCAATGGCGCGGTTACCGGGGCTTTTGTGATGGCGTATAATCATTTGATGGAGCCACAAACAAGGCCTGGCAGATCGCCTCTTACGAAAGAGCAGCTTGAAGTGCTTAAGGAGAAAATAAAAATGGCCACTTTTAAACACCGTGCAAGTTGGGCAAACTATGATGGTCAAACTATGGATTCAGCACCATATTGGGAAGAAAGTTTTGCTATTGAAGGAGTTGATTATGGTGATGTTTATTCAGCAGAAAATGTTGAAATCTGGCTCGGCAAGGAAACTTTGAATGTGGATATTGATTATTTTCCAAATTCGGCTGGTTCTGTGACAAATAGGATAGATATGCCAGAGGGTCTGGATTTGTCCCCCAATGGCAGGTTGTGGTTTTATACAAAAGATATTGACGGACAAGTTCTACAGATTAACTTTAATAGTAGAGAAGCCTATGATAAGTATTTTAACTTTATTAAAGCTCACGATTTAAGAAAGAACTAAGATGAAAAGATTTAATAAAATAATTCTGTCTGTTATTATTTGCATGTTATTTGGAGGTGTGCTCACCTATAAATACATGGAATACAAAGTGATTAAGAATACTGATGTTTTTTTTGTTCAAAATGCTTATCACATGTATTTACATTGGTATTTTGAATTCCCTGATTCGCAAGAACATTTTCAAAGATTTATTATCAGCTATGCGCTTGATATGGGAAAATCTACTAAGTTCATAAAAAATAATCCTTTATTAGACAATACGTTAACCTTTACACAGTACACTGATACAATACCAAGCATACGTGCTACCTTATCGAAGAAGCCAAAAAGCATTGATGACTTGATCAATAATGCCGTCCCTCTCGAAGAGTATAGTTTTTTTAATTATTTGATGAATTCAAAGGCAATATTGCTATTTGATTATCCTGCCTATAAATGTAATAGTAGCAGAAACCTAATGATTTTTCAAGGTAGTGAACCAAACAGATGTTTTGATGAGAAAGCTAAAAAAGTCACACGGATTTTGAAAGGCTTTTACAAAGGATATAACCAACATCTTGATTTGGCACAGGGTTCACAGAGTTCCTGTTATCACATTAGAGCAACTAAGCGGGATAGCACTTTTTCATTTAGCATCGAGTGCCTGCCACATGACAGCACCTGGATTGACCAACAAGGTTTGGATTTGCTTTTAGATACCTTACGAAAAAGCTTTACTATTCCCGAACTTGAATATGTTGATCACTTTTTCTTTCCATTAATTGCCAAAAACACTACATTGCAAAAGGAAATAATAACGAATCAAATGAATGATGAATAATTAATAAATTGGGTGGAAGTTATTTACAAAGTTACGGAGGCAATATGACCTTTTCAGAAA
>DJWQ01000219.1:0-5919 GCA_002441045.1 Firmicutes bacterium UBA6226
CTGATTGAAACACTTTCAAATGCATCATCGTTTAGTGAAAGTGACTTAAAGGCGAAGCTCGTCCTTCACCTACATGCCCTTAATCGCTTTTTCGATGATGAACCCAGAAGAAAGCTAGTATTACATTTTTTCAGTTCAGTTTCAGAGGTCTGCACCTTTTTATCAGAGGACTACGGTGAAAATGCATTGGCGTTTTCAGCTGATACAGGGCTAGATTACACAGAATTTAAGCGTCTTTGTCAGTCTGTAACCGCTTCTGAGTTAGCTGGACATCAGTTTATTGAGAAACTCAATATGCATTTTAGATATTGTTT
Source organism: Firmicutes bacterium UBA6226 (assembly GCA_002441045.1). The sequence continues at coordinate 315 of DJWQ01000219.1, forward strand.
GTAAATGAAAAGAGAGATCGCAAATATCAATTTGCAGTCTCTCTTATTTTTATATATTTTCACCCAATGGCTCGGGTGCGGGTTTGTTTATTACAGTCGTTTTAGGTGTATTGTTCTCGATGTAGAGCGTACGTGATGGAAAGGCAAATGCGACACCGAGTGCATCAAATTTTTCTCTAATATCAAAATTAATGGCTTGCTGGATGTCCATAAAGATATTATAATCACCTGTTAATACATAGTAAACGACTTCAAATTTGAGGCTTGAATCGCCATAAGACTGAAAATGCGCTCGATCAAATCGCGTTTGCTCTCTCGCTTCAATAGTCTCCTTAATAACACCTGGAAGTAGCTTGAGCGTATCAAGAGGTGTATCATAAGTAACTCCTAATGAAAAGACCACCCTTCTCTCTTGCATGGTTTTAAAATTCTTCAATCTCGCTGAGGTTAAATCTTTGTTCGAAAAGACCAATTGCTCACCGCCAAGGCTTCTTAAACGCGTCGTTCTGATACCGATATGCTCAACTGTGCCTAAAAAATCCCCTACGATGACGAAATCGCCTAGCTCATATGGTCGGTCAAAAAAGATTGTAAAATAGCTAAAGATATCCTCGATAATCGCTTGCGAAGCAAATGCAATTGCGATACCACCGACACCAAGTCCTGCGATAAGCGCACTTACATCAGGGACGATGTTGCTGATTAAAAGTAGAAGCGCAATGGTCCACACGACGAACTTTGACATTTTGATGAGCCATACGATGGCCATATTTTGGCTGGAATCCACTGTCTTTTTTTCTCTATATCGGTTAAATAGGTATTCAATAAAAGCACTGAGAAGCTTTGCTGAGTAATAAACTGCAAACGCCAGTAGAAAGAGTCCCAACACGTGATTGACCTTATCTGTAATGGTTAAGATGCGAGAGCTCACATAGAGTGCTGCGATATATAAAAACCTTGGTAGGTATTTTCTTACTGCAGGGATAAAAACAGTATCCTCTACAGAAGATCGTTTTACCACCCAGCCAAAAATCCGCTTTAAAAGGACGGACTTTAAAAATATGATGACGAGCGTGGCGATAACAAATGTGCCTAGAAACCAAAGGTAGCTTTCTATGGTATTATTTAGAATTTTATAGGTTAATATTTCTTGGATAAAAATCCCTCCTCTTTAGATTAGTGGTCGTTTTACTTCATCTGTTCAGAAAATAAAACGCTTTTTAATTTTACGTTTATTATGAGCTTTGATTGGTTCACATCGACTCTCTATAGTATAACGTTATCTATGAACCGCCGTCAAATCCATCTAAAAATTCGCTCTCCATGATTTATACGTGTCAACGAACACAAGTGGTTGATCGAGGTTGGCACAATGACCGGCCATATCAATTTGCTGATGGGTAATCGCTTCTGAACGCTGTTTCCACGCTTGATTGTGCTTTTTAACTTCGCTCCTTTCGAACGCACCTGTGATGAGTAGCATTGGAAATGTGTATTGCCAACTGTTGATCTGCATCAGCTGATTGGCACTTGCGAAAGCACGCATATGCTTTAAACTGAACCCATCTAGGGCTTTAAGGAAGACTTCTCGTCCATGCTTCGACAGTGTCGCCTCTGATGCAATGGCATTTCTAAAAGCTTTTGGAGAGAAGATGAGCTTCAGCATTAGCTTGATCATTTCTTTGTTTTGGAGCTTCAAAAGCGCTTTATTGTCCTCTAGTACGGAATACCCCCCTACCAGTGCCAAGCTAAGTATATTTCTTTGTGTCACTGAGCAAAAGTACTGTGCCAATAAAGCGCCAAGAGAAACGCCAATCACGTGAACAGACGGTATGCCCTCTTCCTCTAAAATTGCTTCTACAAGCGTCGGAACATCTTTAATTAAAAATGAACTCCTCATCTGTCGCTCACTACCATGTCCTGGATAATCCAAAGTGATTATATAATGCGTTTTTGAAAGTGCATCGATTTGTGAATCAAAGATGTGATGATCCGCATAGGCTGCATGAAAAAGTAACAACGCTGGGTTTGACGCATCACCAGCTGTAAAATAATTAAATGCCTCGCCCTTTACTTTTATTCGCTTAAGCATATATTTTTCATTCATAGTTAACCACCTCTTCTTCAATAAGTAAGTCCTCTAAGAAAATCAATGTACTTTCAAAATAGCTGAGTCCTAGCTTTAAAGTCTTAAGTTGATAGTGCATTATTTTATCGTTTTCCATCCTTGTCGCCGCTACTTGCATTAAACTATACGCGTCAATAATTGTCTTTAGTGTCTTAATATTCGTTTGTATCAGTAATTTTCGATCACGTTTAGATAAATGCCCCATAAAGAAGAGTTTATTGGGTAGCTCGTTTTCTAGTTTATCTCGACTTGATTCAGTCAGCATCCAGTTCATAAAATAGTGCACACCTTCATCCGTAATGCAAAAAACTTTCTTTCCTCTTTTAGAGCTCTCAACAGCCTTCATATCGATCAAAGATTTTTCTGCCAACCGTTTTAAAGCATTTTGTATACTACCTAAACTCGCACTGTAAAAAGGAGAAACCTCCTTTTCAAGCGCTTTCAAAATGTCGTACTGTGATAGACTACGAATCATCAACAAGCCTAAAATGATATATTCCATATATTCTCCTTTTTAAATAAAACCTCTGCAAATACCATACACAAAAGCAGTTAATTAAGTGTTTCAATTATACCTAATAGGTGTATTTAATAATTCAATTATACCTATTAGGTGCATTAAAGTAAAGCACAAAAAATCCCACCCCTTACTAAAGTAAGTTTGTGGGATTTGAGTTTTACTTATTATGCTTCTTCGCCCTCTTCATCTTCTTCATCAAATAAAGAATTGAAAGCTTCTGAAACAACTTCGTATTCATCATCGCTAGTAATTTCAGTTAATTCGATAGAACCATCTTCATAGTCAATAAAGCCATAAAGCAATGCGATTTCTTCTTCTGGATGTAATAACGCAATGTACTCTTTGCCATCTACTTCAAAGATTTCAAGAATTGGGCAAACTAATTCTTCACCGTTTTCAAGTTCTAAAGTTACTGTATGCACATGATTATGCTCGTGATCATGATCATGATCGTGGTCATGACCGCAGCCACATGCTTGATCATCGTGATCGTGTTTTAATTCAGACATTTTGTCACCTCACTGGTTTTTATATCTGATTATACAATGGATTCGTTGAAAAGTCGATATCCCAGCGGTTTTGAAATGATAAATTTCTGTTAACTTTTTAGGTCAATCTTAAACGATACCATTGATGAGATTGACACTGTTAAAATCATGTACAGTCATGTATGATAAGAGAGTAAAACGAACGCATTCCCTAGGTTCATTCAAAGGGTCATATTATAAGGAGCAACTATGCAAACAAATGTCTATTTAAATGCGGTATCAGATGGTCAAATCTATGAGATTAACGATCAAGTAAAAGCGGATACACTGGGCTGCAAGAACTGTAGCGCCTGTTGTCAAGGTGTCGGCGACTATATCACCTTAACGCCATTTGATGTATTCGAAATTAAGCGTGCAACTGAACTTTCATGGGAAACATTATTGGAGAAGCACCTAACATTAAAGCTTTCTGGAGGCATGGTACAGCCATTCCTATCAATGGTCGGTAAAACTGAAAGCTGCACTTTTTTAGATGACCATCAGCGCTGCTCGATTCATGCCTATCGTCCAAACATCTGTCGCTTGTTCCCACTTGGGCGTGTCTATGAGGACGATGACTTTAAATATTTCTTACTACAAGACGCATGTGTAAAACCAAAACTGGAAAAAGTTAAAGTAAAAAAATGGATCGGTATCGATAATTACGCTGAAAATAAAAAGTTCCTACTGGACTGGTATAAGGTATTAAAAGCACTTTCTTTTCGTATGAAATTCGTTAAAAATCCAGAGGATCAAAAGTTAATGTATGATTTATTCTTAGACGGCTTCTACACTTTTGATGCAGACGATTTTTATACGGAATTTTACAAACGGCTTCCTCATGTAAAAAATGCATTAGGGATACTCTAGAAGCTCTTATCGATGTTACCATTAGTAATAATGAAAATATGATTCTCTTTAACTTAAGTTGCTTAAAATCTCAAATGCCACATCGAGCAGTTATCCATAGGAACAGCTCAATGTGGCACTTTTTTATTCGTGAATAATCGTTTCTTGCTTTAATGTTCTTAATCTTCTTCTAATTGGTACGCCTAACTTATAGTAAAGAATTACGATCGGCGATAGTACCAACGCACAGACAGTATTGATGTTAATGAGTTGATGACTACCATCTGCTAATTGCCAAACGAGTAATCCCGCTACTAAATTGAACAGCATAACGACAACTTCCATAGTAAACATCGTTTTCCAAAACTTGAACACCTTGGTAAAGTGTTTCAGCTGTGATGCTTTATCCGTATAGAGTTCAAATCCACCTTCGGTTTTCTCCATTCGCAGATACGCCCAGCGCATATATGTTGCAACACATTCCACACCATTGTCCTCTAAAAATCGAATGTAAGATTGACTTTCAGGGTGTTTTGGTACTTCACCTAAAAGCTCAATACGATATTCATATTTTCCAGGATCTGTCTCCTCAAAAGCATATCTGCACCAGGAATAATCTGACAGTGATAATCCTTTAGAAGCAAGTTCATTCAACCACTTCTCCTCTTTTTCAAAATCCCAGTAGGCTTTCCATATAATTTGCTTCATCCTACATCACCCCCAACTTCTGTTTGCCATTTAAAATCAATTCTTCTAGTCGCAAGATTTCTTCTTCAACGACTTTCATCCCTCTCGCTGTAATTCTATACTCCTTTTTCCGAGCGTTCTTCTCACCTTCAAGCGCTTCGATCCATCCTTTTTCAAGCAAAGTGTTAATAGCGCCGTATAAGGTTCCAGGACCAAGTGTGACTCGATCGTGACTTAACTCCTTAACGTGTTGCATGATGCCATATCCATGTAGTGGCTGAAACACGGACAACAGTATGTAGTAAACAGCTTCGGTTAATGCATTTCTTTCTGAGCTTTCAGGCATTTGAATTCCTCCTATAGCGTTATATGAAACTTATTTTAAAAAAAATATTCAGGTCTAATCGTATTACGGATCTCGTTATTACGTTTGACGATATTACGTTTAACGTTATATCGGCTTCCGTAATACAACTATATCGCTTACCGATATAAATGTCAACAAAAAAATTAAAAAAAGCGTCTGATAAATTTAAATTATCAAGACGCTTTGTAAACGTACTTCTATTTAATCGCCTTTATCGGCATAAGCTCCATATAGCCACGCTCACCCAAAGGCTCGAGTTGAATCCGCGGATTGGACTCATCCCATTCATAACCTATGTTTTTAGGATTGTATTTTTGGATGGCTTTCCAAACCGATTCTATTGCTTTGCCATAATCCTCTTCTTCAAACGGTTCACCTTGAAATAATAGATACTCTGCTTCCGGTAGTTCAATTTCATCAAAATCATTTGGCATTACGCCAGTATAATCCAGTGGGACTTCAACACCTTGAACGTATTTTGAGGTATTTGGCTTAATATATGCTTCAGGTAGCCAAAGACTAACTGG
>DJWQ01000219.1:5954-8328 GCA_002441045.1 Firmicutes bacterium UBA6226
ACACGGTAAGGAATAAACAGATAAAGGGGCACGGGATGATCCACATAATCACTTGGGTTTAATCCAAACTCTTTGAAAAAAGCCCTTTGGTAACCATCCACACTACCAAATCCCATCTCAAAAGCGACCTCAGTGATCTTTTTTTCAGAATCTCTTAAAAGTAACGCCGATCTTGATAATCGCAGCCTCCGGACATACTCTGCAGGTGTAAATCCAGTGAACTTTTTAAATAGGCGATTGGCATGCCAAGGTGAAAAGTAAGATGCCTTAGCCAACTCTTCAGGACCGATCTCCTCATCAAGATGCTTTAGGATGAAATCTTGCATTCGCTGTACAGCTTCTCTCTGCGCGCCGATAGCTCTCACTCCTTTCACTAACAGTTTAACAAAACGACCGATTTAATGACTCGACTATTTTTGCTTTATTTAGTACTTGCAAATGACCCTCTCTATCTTAATCTTAAATATAAAGTGAACACTGTCAAGCTTTTTGAACCATATCCCAATACAGCTTTTCTTCATTTGACTCAGGCGGTTTTAAAGAAGCTATTGATTCTAAAGTTCGCATTAATATCTGCTCAATGGCCGATTGATCTGTTGGTTTATAAAATCCAATTGCGCAGTCGCCCCCGCCAGCACCTGAAAACTTAGCCGCACCGATTTGCGCCATAGCATTTGTAAAAATTGTGTGTTTTTCTGATTCTAATTTCAATTCAAGCATATGTTCCAAATCCAATAGGGTTCGTCTTTGGTTATTGATGGCATCAAAAAAAGATGAAGCATCGTTCTTTTGGCACGCCATCTCTAAGTTTTTCACATTGTTGCTCGTCCTTGTTAAGAAGGACTCTATAACCTTATTTTCCTTACCTGCCATCAAATAAAAGCGCTTGATATAGTCCACAGTAGATGCCTTTTCACCTGTCCAAAAGACCACACAGTTGATGGCGTCAGGAAGCTTAAGTGGTATAACGGCACCACCTGACCACTTTGAATTGGCGATTCTGTAAATATTTCCATCGTTAAGTTTTTCATGCTTTGCTTCTTTCAGTACATGCTTTATATCCACGCTTTCATATAGAATCACACCGCCATATACGGCTGCAGCAATATCGACACCTGAACCACTGCACTGAACCCGATAGTGCGCAAGATATGCCAGTTTAAATAGAAGTGCTTGATGATAGCTGATGCCATTCCACTCGAGTAATGCTTTAATAACACCGACAACTACGGCAGCGCTAGAGCCTAAACCTAAAGAGACTTTCTCTGCGCTAGACAGTTCACTTTCAAGTATGATCTTAATTGGCGCTGTAGGCGTTATAGGAACTTTCTCTAATGGATAAGATTCAACGGTTTTCTTTAGATGTCTAATATAGGCCATAGCAATTCTAATGGCTTCATCGATAAATCCGTCACCTAAGGTATCGAAGTAAAGCCTGACATCAGTGTCTTTAGAGTAGACGTAGCTTTTCTCTTCATCTGAATGCGAAATCGCCACCGTTAGCGTCCGGTTAGTGGCTGCAACGATGGCGAATTGATTGGGATAGAGAATCGCATATTCGCCTGAAAGTATTAGTTTTCCAGGAATTTTAAACTGCATTCTACCTCCAATTTTAAAATAGTTTCGTTAAAATCCATGGTGCTGCATAGAGCGTCATAAACATAACGCCATAGCTTACACCAGCTCGGCGCAATGCACCTGAAAACAAACCGATGATAAAAACGCCTACAATATTCATCATACCACCGTCCATATAAGCGAGCAATAACACCAAGGCCATAAACAAAGCAATCAGTGATTCATGTGGGATATATTTAAAAACGATGATACTGATCTGTCTTGAAAATTTAACGGCAATGTAAAATGTGACAATCGTAGCGATAATTGCACCTATGAGCGTTGCAATTACAAATTCTGGATAGCTGAGCAAGTGATGTAAGTTGTTCTCTATGGTTAATACGGGTGGCGCATTGAACAATGGATTTGCAGGACCAATTGCCATTGGAGAAAGTGGTAAACCGATGGCCAATAGTGGAATTAATGTGCCTGAAATGTAAGTTCCCTGTGCCAACGCCTCCATTGCACTGAGTGCTACACCAGCCTTTTTAATTGGGTTCTTTTCTTTCGAAGCAACTAGCTCACCTAAAAATACCGTTAGTCCAACTGGACTCAAAATAAATAAGAATGAGCCTATTGATGAAGCCAATGCACTTAAGCCAATTTCCTTTTTGGATAAAATCTTAAATGGATTAGGATAGCCTTTCATTTTCTGATTTTCTGATAGTGTAATGATTTGTTTTTCATTAACCTGTTTGCTTTTTCTTAGATTTGGATTTAAAAGCTCTAATAACGACAGCATCGCAGGACCAATAGT
>DJWQ01000228.1 GCA_002441045.1 Firmicutes bacterium UBA6226
ATGGTGTTAATAATGACACAGTCCTCAAGTTTTGCTTCAAGCTGTTCGCTGATTGCCTTCCATAAATTAATATTGAAGGTTGTTTGAGCGACAACACATGTAGGACGGTGATCGGACAGAATTAGTTCCACGTCTTCGATCGTTTTAATGATTTTAGCTTGATTATCGCACCAACCATTAATGCCAATAACCTCGGGATGTTTCGAATCGCCTACAATGATTATATTATACCCTTTAGATGCATAAGTTGAAACTGTATTTTGAATTTTTTTTACATAAGGACAAGTGGCATCTTTAAGCATAATGCCCCTTAATTCAGCTTCTTCATATACACTTTTAGGCGCTCCATGAGATCGAATCACCACTAAAGCACCATCTATTTCATTATCGCTTAAATCGGCTATTTTATCAATGATTAAAACACCTTTTTCATGATAATAATCCGTTACCTGCTGATTGTGAATAATAGGTCCCAGCGTATAAACCTTGCTTTTTTCTTCGATGAGATTTTCTAAGAGATTTACTGCTCTTTTGACGCCATAGCAGTAACCAGAATGCTCTGCAACTCGTATTTTCATATAAACCTCGTCATTATAACATAATATATAGCCTGTGTCTACCAAGGAACGATGAACATTTCCTTAGAATTTCATTATACTGATATAGCCTTTAAAGCATTATACTTGATTTACTTCTTAGGTGCATTTTCTGGTCTGTAATACTTCAAATCAGAGTAAATTTTATCCATTATCGATTTTGAAATGACCTCAAACTCGTCTGAAGTTAACTTCTGATCATAATACTGAGACAAATCTATCGGTTCATGAAAAACAACTCTTAAGGGTTTTCTAAACTTATAAAATGAATCAATAGTAATGGCCAAAACAGGCGTTTTTGTTTTAATCGCTAACATTGACATTCCAGCTTTAACTTCTAGTGGTTCATAACCTTTGTTACGAGTTCCCTCAGGAAATAAACCAAGACTCTCTCCATTTTTAAGAATCCCAAGCGCTGTTTTAATTGCCTTAAGATCGTTCGCATCCCTATCTACCGGGAATACGCCAATTTTAGTTAAAAACGCTGCGACAATTCGATGTTTAAATAGCTCTTTTTTAGCCATAAATCTCGTACTGATCGGCAAAAGTCCTCCAATTACAAATGGATCTTGTAGATTGAGGTGATTGCCACACACCACATAGTTTTGTGACCAATCAATCTGATCAAAGCCTTCAATCTCAAATTTAAAGAAGAGCTTATAATAAAGATAAGCACCTTTTCTACAAATCTTATATAATAAATTCATTTTACCTCCCTAAGACGCTTAGATCTTAACCGCCTTCAAGATTTCTTCTATTACTTCATCAATTGTCATATGCGTTGTATCAATTTCTATAGCATCATCTGCTTTTTTAAGCGGCGATACTTCTCTACTCGAATCAAAGGTATCACGTCTTATGATATCTGCAACAATTTCATCTAGATCACCGGTAAAACCTTTTGCTGTAAGCTCTGCAAGTCTTCTTCTCGCACGTTCACGAGGATCGGCAATTAAAAAGAACTTATACAGCGCATCGGGTAAAACCGTCGTACCAATGTCTCTACCATCCATGATAACAGACTGTCCCTTTGCAATCGCCTGTTGTCTTTTCACCATTTCTGCCCTTACGTAAGCGTCTGCAGAAACCAAAGAAACGTTTAGGGTGACATTCTGCGTTCTGATGGCTTCAGAAACATCAATCCCATCCACTGCTATGCGGTTATGATTAACCTGAATGGTCATGTGATCGACCACTTCCTTTAATGCGGATGCATCCTGCAGATCTATTTTTGATTCTAAGGCTTTATAGGTAACTGCGCGATACATCGCTCCAGTATCTAAATAAGTTATGTTTAATCTCTCTGCTATTTGCTTTGCTACAGTACTCTTTCCAGAACCTGCAGGTCCATCAACTGCTATTTGTAAATAAGTCATTTTATCACCTTGTAATGCGTCAAAATTAAAATACTATATCTTATGCAGATATAGCTCTCCACTAAAATTATAGCCTAAATTGTGTCTATTTACAAATGAAAAAGGCATGATTGCTCATGCCTCGTAATTATTTCAAGCCATATACACCATAATCTCCCCAGATACGCTCCAGTTTTTCAAGGTTTTTCTCAACGCCCTCTTTTTTAAGACTCAGTCCAATAATCAAAGCATTGATCAAACTCATTGGTGCGACAAAGGAATCGATAAAGGTGTTCATGTTATACTTTGCAGTTAAACAATACTTCACCTTCTCAAAGAGCGGTGAATTTAGTCCATCCGTTATTCCTAAGATGGTCGTCTCGTTCTTGATTGCATAATCAACACAGTCGTACGTCCTCTTTGAATATCTTGGGAAGGATAAAACAATCATTGCATCGTCTTTTGACATATTGAGTAATTGATCGTAAACATCTTGTGCCGTCTCATGAATAACGTGAATTTCCGGTAAGATGAAATTGAGATAAAAACCCAAATAGTTGGCTAAGACAGAAGAACTACGTAACCCTAAAATATAAACCTTCTTTGCCTTAATGATCTCATCGATGAAATTACTTAAAACTTCAGGATCGAACTGATCGATGGTCTGTCTGATATTGTCGATATCACTTAACATAATCTTTGTAAGATACTCAGACTCTGTATGATCTTTTGACATTTCAAAACGTTGAACCGTGGTCAACTTGGTTTTAATGGTTTCTTGTAATTCCTTTTGTAACTCAGGATAGCCGTCATATCCAATCGACCCTGCAAACCTTACAACTGTAGACTCGCTGATATCGACGTTTTTCCCTAGTGCTGAAGCGGTCATAAAGGCGACCTTATCGTAGTTAGACAAAATATAATCTGCTATTTTCTTATGACTTTTACTTAAGGTAAGATACTGTTGCCTAATGCGACTTAATAAATCCGATTGACTCATATGAACACCTCAACTTTTTGTTATTGATGTTTGTATCACACTTGTTTAGCCAACTCATAGCCTTTTTCAAGTGCTAATCGGTTTAGATCTTCAGTGCCTTTAGGAATACGCGCCATAATTGCTAATTCTAAGCTTTCTCTAGACACGATTCCAGTAAGTCCAACGATTAGTCCAAGTGCTACAATGTTTGCTACGATCTCTTTACCAACTTCGTTAATCGCCGTTTTAATTATCGGCACCTTGTAGACATTCTTTGCAGTAACGCCTGCAGGAAGTGTAATACTATCATCTATTATTATTGTACCATCTTCTGTGATATCTTTGATATATTTATCGCTCGCAATTTGAGTTAAAGCTAAAGTCATGTTCGGTAAAGTAACTTTTGGGAAGTCAATGCTTGTTTCACTGATGATAACTTCCGCTTTACTTGCCCCACCTCTTGCTTCTGGTCCATAACTTTGTGTTTGAATTGCATTTTTATTATCTTTAAGAGCAGCTTCTGCTAAGATGATCCCAGCTGTTATAAGGCCTTGACCACCTGAACCTGATAATCTTAATTCCAATTGTTTGCTCATCGTCTTCTCCCCTCGACTATTTTTTCACCTGAGCGATGATTTTATCATATTGCTCAGTGTACTCTGGTTCGACTTTGTTGAGGAACTCACCGATTAAGAACTTACCTTCTTTTTTCTCTGGAGGTAATTTCTCTGCAACTTTGTGATCGATGAAGCTATCTTTAAGGAAGTTCATCATATCGACTGCAGAACCTTTTTTATTCTTACGTCCGTAGTAAGTTGGACAGATTGAGATTGCTTCAACAAGTGAGAAGCCCTTATGCGCAATTGCTGCTTCCATTAATTTATCCATTTGTGGTACATGATACGCTGTCGTTTTAGCTGCATATGTTGCACCTGCTCCGATAGCAAGCTGTGTAATATCGAAAGGTTTATCAATGTTACCGTATGGCGCTGTCGTTCCTTTTTCAGAGGTTGGTGTTGTTGGAGAGTATTGACCGCCAGTCATACCATAGATGTTATTGTTAAAACAAATCGTCGTTAATCCGATATTTCTTCTTGCTGCATGGATTAAGTGGTTACCGCCAATTGCAGATAAGTCACCATCACCAGCGATAACGATTACTTCTAATTCAGGGTTTGCAAGTTTGACACCTGTTGCAAATGCAAGTGCTCTACCATGTGTTGTATGAAGTGTGTTGAAATCCATATAACCAGGCGCTCTCGAAGAACAACCGATACCAGAAACGATACAAACTTTATCTTTATCTAAGCCAAGCTTATCAATCGCACGCGCGATAGATGCCATGATAATACCGTGACCACAACCTGGACACCAGATGTGTGGTAATTTTTCCATACGGAAAAAGCCTTCAGCCAATGGATGATTCATTATAATACCTCCTTAAATGCACGGATCAATTCTTCAGGGGTTAATACTTCGCCATTTGCTTTACCACAGTGGCGAACATCACAATTACCTTTTACGACGCGCTCAACTTCACGCACCATTTGTCCGTAGTTTAATTCGGCAACGAGGATATTTTTAACTTTTTTGCTAAGTGCCTCGATTTGTTTTTCTGGGAAAGGCCATACTGTAATCGGTCTGAATAAACCAACTTTGATGCCTTCGTTTCTAAGTGTTTTGATCGCTGCTTTAGCCGTTCTTGCAGTACCACCGTAAGATACGATTAAGTACTCAGCATCAGCTACTTCAATTTCTTCATATGTGATTAGATCATCTAAATTGTCTTCAATTTTAGCCATTAAACGATCCATTAATACACCAGCATTTTTTGTACTGTTGCTAGGGAAGCCTGTTTCATCATGCATAAGTCCTGTTACATGATATCTAAAGCCTGAGCCAAAGTCAGCCATTTTAGGTACTAAATCCCCATCATAAACTTTGTATGCTTTGTACTCATCGCCTTGGTTTGGTTTAATTCTATTGTAAACTTCGATTTCAGACGCATCTGGAATCTCGATTTTTTCTCTCATGTGACCTGTGATTTCATCTGTTAATAAGATGACTGGCGTTCTGTATTTCTCAGCTAGATTAAACGCTCTGATGGTTAAGTCAAACGTCTCTTTAACTGAATCTGGTGTTAAACAAATAACAGGATGATCCCCATGTGTTCCCCACATTGCTTGCATCAAATCACCTTGACCTGGTGCAGTTGGTAAACCAGTACTTGGACCACCACGTTGTACGTTGACGATTACCACTGGCACTTCAGCAAGTGCAGCATAACCGATGTTTTCTTGTTTGAGTGAAAAGCCTGGACCAGATGTAGCAGTCATTGCTTTAGCACCAGTTAAAGATGCCCCTATAGCAGCAGCGATACCTGCGATTTCATCTTCCATTTGGATAAACTTACCACCAATTCTAGGTAGTTTCTCAGCTGATAATTCAGCGATTTCTGTTGAAGGTGTAATCGGATAGCCTGAATAAAATGTCATACCCGCCATTAATGCGCCTTCTACACAAGCTTCGTTTCCTTGTAGAAATTTGACTTTCTTAGCCATTATTCTTTACCTCCTAAAAAAATTGCAAAATCTGGGCATCTCATTTGGCACATACCACACTTGATACAGTTTTCTCTGTCAAGCATCGTCACCTTGCCATTTTCATTGAAACCTAGAACTTTTTTAGGACAAAACGCTA
>DJWQ01000082.1:0-3822 GCA_002441045.1 Firmicutes bacterium UBA6226
TGATCCAATGTCGATAATAATGAAGGATCGATATAGACCGCCTCCGGCTGATAAAAGCTTCCAATCATGTTTTTGCCATGATTTAGATTCAGAGCAACTTTTCCACCGATGCTACTATCAACCATCGCCATAAGTGATGTCGGTATTTGAATGTACGAAATGCCCCTCATAAACGTCGCTGCAACAAATCCAGCTAAATCGCCAACCACACCACCGCCAAAAGCAATAATACGACTTTGGCGATTTAAGTTTAAGGTGGCTAATTTTTCTACCACTTCAGTATAGACATTGATCTGCTTTGAGGACTCTCCTTCTGGTACGACGATCACGCGGTCCTTTGGCAGATAAGTAGTATATAGACGGTAAACGGTTGCGTCTGTAATAACGATACTCTCTTGGCCTTCAACTTCATCTATTAATGACTTGATCAGTCCTTGTTTTATCAAATGATTTTCAATAAATATTGGATAACTGCCTTGCTTTAATTTTAGCATTATTGCAGGTGTGTGATTTAATTCCATAAGGCCTTCTTTCTAATTCTAAGGGTCATATGTGTTACAACTACTGCTTTCACATGTATCTCTATCTAGTATATCATTTTGAAGGGAAACCTAAACATTTTTTTCATGTAAAAAAACACCTAACAAAGCGTTTATACTACCGCTTTATGAGGTGTTTTTACCAAATGTTCTAATAGTTCTTCAATATGTCTTGCAACGCCATCCTCACTGTTTTTACCTATCATTTCATGTTTAGGTAAACGCTCGACAAGCATAGGTGTCGCATTCCCCATTAAATAACCTTTTCCCACTACTTGAAGCATTTCGACATCATTCATACCGTCGCCAAATGCGATAACATGCTCTTTTGAAACGCCTAGTTGTTTCAACGTCTCTAGAATAGCCGCTCCTTTGTTAACACCCTTCGGCATAATTTCAAGACACTCTGGCATTGAAAAAGTTAAATCAACAATATCACCATGTCTTTCTAACACGATTTTAGCCACTTCTTCTAGTTTTCTAGAGTCCTTCGTTGTAAAGAAGATTTTGTTGGTCGGATGTCCATATCGATCTTCAAAGCGACAAAGTGTAAATGCAAAATCGCCCTCTTGGTAGTATTCATCAAACACTTTATCATTCTCTTCCATCAGCCAATGGTCGCCTTGATAGAGGTTTTTATAGACCCCTTCTTCAACTTCAATAGACAAGATATCTTTTACAACTTCTGAAGGAATTGAAGCCTGATAAATTAAATTGCCGGCTTCATCGGCAACCGTAGCGCCATTTGCTGTAATCAAATAAGCATTAACGCCTAATTTTTCTTTAATTTTGCTTGCATCTCGTAAATGTCTTCCAGTGGCAATGATAAATCTAATATCATGCTCTGCAAGTTGCCTTACCACTTTCTTACTATATTCGCTAATGGTGTGCTCTGCATTTAGGAGAGTGCCATCTAAATCTGAAATAATGACTTTAATAGGTTTGTTCATGATTTCACCTCCACCTGTACAGTATACCCTAAAGGTGTAACCATTACAATTTATAGCATGTTGCTTTTTTGTTAATAAATTTATCTGCTGTGTTCTGAAGGTTCAACCTTATCAATTATAATGAGACGAGACTGAAAATCTCCGTCATTTTCTTCTGTACTTTCGATCCCATTAAAAGCTGGCTTCATAAGGATGCCAGACTGCATAAGAAAACTACCGGAAACGTGTCCTTCTATGCACGATACATTATATAATGCACTTGGCTCAAGTCCAACGGGTTTGATCTTAAATAGCCCATCATTTGGTCTAGATAAGACTTGATAATAACCCAAGATAATATTTCTAAGATCACTACTGACAACCTGCCAAGCAGTTACATTGCCATCCCCTTCAAAAGGACTAATTAATCTATAAAATGTACCAGTGAGAAATGTATTTCGGTTTTTTTTGTAAAATGCAATTTGCGTTTTCACTTCATTTTTTTCATTATCTGTCAGCTTGGTTAAATCGAGTTCATAACCAAACGAACCAAAATAAGCCACATCTGCCCTTAGCTTTAAGCTTGTGTTGCGCTTAACCTGATGGTTTGGCGATGCGGTTACATGTGCACCCATACTTGAAAGCGGAAACAACATGGTCGTTCCATATTGGATCTTTAGCCGTTCTATCGCATCTGAGTTATCACTTGTCCAGGTTTGTGGGGCAAAGTAAAGCATTCCCATATCAAATCTACCGCCACCTGCTGCACATGATTCTATTAACAAGTCTGGGTATCGTGTTAATAATCTTCTGTAGAGTTCATACACCCCAAGAATATATCTATGAAACAACTCACCTTGTCTATTGCCAAGTACATAGGCGTAAGCTTCAGTTATGTTTCTATTCATATCCCATTTAATATAGTCGATTTTTGCTCCGTCAAGAACCTCGGTTAATTGCATGAATATAAAGTCCACTACCTGTGGCTGTCCAAAATCTAACACGTATTGATTTCGCCCATGTGATCGGCTTCTAAATGGGTCACTGATAACCCATTCAGAATGTTCTTTAAAAAGCTCAGTATTTTTGTTTACCATTTCTGGTTCTATCCATAAACCAAACTGTAGACCCATTTCATGTATTTTATCAGCTAAACCTGTAATGCCATCAGGCAGTTTACTCTTGTTCACCCACCAGTCTCCCAGACCGTATCGATCCGAATTACGGTCACTGAACCAGCCGTCATCTAGGACAAACAATTCCATTCCAAGCTGTTTTGCTTCAGCAGCAATTTGAAGTAATTTTTGTTCATTAAAATCAAAGTAGGTTGCTTCCCAATTGTTCACTAAAATTTGATTCATTCTGCCTTTGTACTTTGGATGGATCAAATGGTGCGTTATCAAATTGTGAAACGATTGACTCAATCCATTCAACCCCTTGTTGCTATAAGTGAGAACTGCTTCAGGTGAGTTAAATATATCCCCTTTACTGAGTGTCCACTGGAATTGAAAAGGGTTTATTCCCATGCACAAGCGCGTATGACGATCAGAATCAACCTCTGCTCCAATATAAAAATTACCACTATAGACCAATGCAAAACCGTACGCTTCACCCATATGCTCTGTACAAGACGGACGAACCAAAGCAACAAAGGGATTATGAACTGAGCTTGATGCACCGCGTTTGCTCTCTATAGATTGCATACCGCGATGTAAAGGGTACCGTTCTATATGGCGTTCTTTAATCCAATCGCCATGCAAATGAAGAAAATCAAAATCCGAATCAAAAAAATCAATGTTCATNNTAAGGTTCGAAGCATCGCCTCTGGTACTTGGTAAGCCTTCTAATTCAGGCTTACCATCAATAATAAGGTGTTTTTTATACTTAAAATCCACAATTTTCGAGCCGCGATGATCGGTAAGTGTCATGGCTGGTTGTCGGTAATCAGTCGTTCCATAGCTGGGATACTCAAGTTTTTCATGTGAAAGTGATAAATCAAAATCACCTTCATAAAGATAGTTTGTGAGACCTCTGTTGACGTCTTTTCTAAAGTTATCTTGTCTTAACGGACCGCATATCGCATCACCATAATAAAAATGTCCCAAATGACCATTTTTTAAAATGCCGAGTACATAACTGATTTTTTGATTCGACAGGTGAAAAATCTGCTCCTTTATATCAAACTCTATCTTCATTTTATTATCCCTTCACAGAACCACTGATGGTAATTGCTTTTTCAACTTGATTGCTGAAAAGCGTATATACGAGAACCGTCGGTAAGCTGGCGATTACCATCGTCGCACCCATTGCGCCCCAGTCAGTTGTAAATTGCCCTTGGAAAAACAGGATCCCCA
>DJWQ01000082.1:3902-6456 GCA_002441045.1 Firmicutes bacterium UBA6226
GCTTCTTCTAACTCAATCGGTAAGCCCACAAAAAAGCCATAAAATACCAAGGTCGAAAATGATAAATTAAATGCAGTATAGGGTACAATCAGTGCCCAGTGACTACCTGATAGCCCAAGCCCTTGCACCATTTTAGTTACTGGAATTAGAACCGCCTGAACGGGTATGAACATCCCTAAAGCTACATAGGTTCTAACGAAATTTCTACCCTTCCATTTCATACGACTGGTTGCATAAGCAAACATCATTGCCATTATTATGGTGAACGCCACCGTTGCAATCGCAACAACTAAGCTGTTCATAAAATATCTTGGTACATTATATTGCGACCATGCGTTGATATAATTTTCAACTCTAAAGATTTTTGGCAAGCCATAAGGATTGCTGACAAAGATTTCTTCATTATTTTTAAATGAATAAAGTACCATCCACACTAATGGGTAAAGCGAAATAAATGCATAGATCCAAAGAAAGCCCTTGAATAACCACTCTGAAATTTTAAATCCTTTTTTACGTCTCTTCTTTGTCTCCATACTATTCACCTCCTACTTCCGGTTCTGTCTTGAAAATAAAATTAATGACCAAGATCGCCATGAGACATTCCAAGACTAAAACGCTTGCAGCTGCCAAGCCATATCCAAATTCATTGCTTCTAAATGCAGCTGAATACATCATATAAGTAAGTGTATATGAAGAGGTTCCTGGACCTCCACTGGTCATGATAAACATTTCAGTAAAAGCTTTAATACCTCCTGTTACAGAGATTAATAAACAAAACTTGTAAGTTTCAGATAATAAAGGCATCGTAATCTTCATATGCGCTTTCACAGCCGATGCACCATCTATCTGAGCCGCTTCATAATAAGAGGTTGGAATCGATTTGATCCCAGCTAGGATCAAAGCAAACTGATACCCCATCCATTGCCATGCATTTACCACTGCTATCGCATAAATAGCGCCCTTTCGATCGGTTAGCCAATTTTGTCGATAATTTAATCCCA
The DNA here is from genome assembly GCA_002441045.1 of Firmicutes bacterium UBA6226. The sequence continues at coordinate 4,904 of DJWQ01000082.1, forward strand.
ATGTCTCAAAGAAACGGTTTAATAATCCATAGTCCGAATTGTAGATTGAAAGCCACAATTGACAAACAACAGTAACCGATAAAACTACAGGAATAAAATAAGCAATTCTAAAAAAGCTTCTACCTTTCATTTTCAAAGTAGATACCGCTATTGCTAAGACAGTCGCCATAGTAAGCTGAAAAATAGTAATGACTGCCGCAAAAATAAAGCCGTTTTTATTACTGAGGAAAAACAACTTGTCATCAAAAAGTCTAATGAAGTTGTCAAATCCAATAAACGTGCCAGCCCCTAAACCATTCCATTTAAAAAAGCTCTTATAAAAAACCTGAAGAATCGGATAAAAAACCATTAAGGTAAATAGAATGAGGGTCGGCAGTGTGAAAATCAATATCGCCGTTTTATTTCCAAAAAATTTCTTCACTGAGTATTTCCTTTCTCATAGAAAAAGGCTGCCTCTTGGGGAACAAAATAGCAAACTATTTGTTCTTTTTAAGACAGCCTCACTCCAACTTTATTAATTATTATTCCATTCTATCGATTACTTTATCTAGTTCTTCAATAAATTCAGCTGGTGTATAATCTTTTGTCATTAAGAATTGTGATTGGTCTTCAATCGCAACTTTAAATAATGGATTTGATAAACCCCATGCAAACTTAGTTGTAGATGTAATCGTTCCTAAGGCTTTATCCAACTTGTCCATCATCGCTGGGAATGGTGTTTCTGGTTGAATTGATGCATCCACTTTAACAGCTAAAATTGGATTGCCTCTGTACATATATTTTGCTTCACAGTATTTTTCAGAGATATAAGCAGCCACTTCAGCAGCTAATTCTTTATGCTCAGAATTTGGATTAACTGCATATCCACCTGGTGCGCCACCGCCACTTAAAGCGTATTGGTTTGCTTCATAGCCAGGCATTACTGGATACCACATCCAATCCACGTTATCACCTAATTTTTCTGTTGAAGCTTGAATTTCCCACTGACCATTTAAGAACATAGCTGCTTTACCTTCATAGAACAATGCTGCAGCTTGGTCATAGTTTGTATTAGTAGCGCCGTCAGCAAACATACCTGCTTTTACTAATTCGTTTAAGGTCTCTGCTGCTTTCGTATACGCTTCTTCAGACGCTTTTCCTTTTCCTGCGTCTAGTTTAGCGATCCCTTGTGGGTCAAAGCGAGTTGCTAAAACATCGTACATAGCGGTTGTGATCCACTTCTCTTTTGCGAAAATTGACATTGGAACGATATCGTTGTCATTAAATACTTTAATAGCGGTTAAAAGCTCTTCATAAGTCTCAGGTACTTTTACGTTATACTGTTCAAACAAAGCTTTATTGTAATACCATAATACAAGCTCGTTACCTGCATATGGGAATGCATAGATGTGACCATCTTCATTATAAATAATATTGTTCGCACTTGGATGTGCTCTGTCTAGAAAACCTGTTGATTTTGCCGCATCGTCTAGAATCATAATATTACCTGATTCTTTAAACGTTTCTATTTGCGATAAGCCAACTTGAAAAATATCGGGTAAATTGCCAGTAGC
>DJWQ01000076.1 GCA_002441045.1 Firmicutes bacterium UBA6226
TTTCTTCTAGGAACAACCGCGTATGCTTCTCTGTTTGAATTCTCGCTTCATCGCAATCTCTATTTTTTATTGCATCTGCAATACTTTTGAAAGATTCAATGAGGATATCATAGTGTTGAATTACGTAATGAATCGATTGAAGAAATCTAGCAGTTTTCGTATTAAGTGAATCCAAGGTATCGATTAAAATCACATTTTTAGAAGCTTTTCTAATGATTTCATGAAACAATTGGTCGTCTTGAATACATTGTTTATAATCAATCTCTAAATCATACTTGCCAAAGCGATCGATGATAGCGAATAGAGCTCTAATTTCATCTTCAGTTGCTCTTTTAGCAGCAAGTTCAGATGCAAATGCTTCAAGATTCTTTTTTACTTCATACGCATTTTTAACTGTTGGTATATCGATTTGAGTGACAAAGGTGCCAACGCGCGGTCTAAATTCTACCAAATCAATCTGTGCTAACTTAATAAGCGCTTCCCTAACCGGCGTTCTACTCACGCCAAATTCTGAACAGAGGTCCTTTTCGAAAATCGGATCACCCGGTTTCATCTCAAGTTCGATTATTCTTCTTTTCAATTCTTCGTAAATAACTGCTTTTGATTGTTTTTGCATAGTCACCCTCGTGTTAAGAATACTTTCATTATACACGAAACCTTGTCGCAAACCAATAAAAAGAGAAACGAGCTGCTCCTTGATAAACATGTGATATATCAGCTATATATCAAATTTATCACTTTAATGGAAGACATACAATGTTTGTTGAACAAGTATACAATATTCTTGATTATTTATTTGAAAACCAAATTGCTATTTCTCTTTGACTGCTTGCTACCGAGTCCGAACCGTGAACGCAATTAACCGTTGTCGACGTACCAAATCTACCTCTGATCGTCTTTGACTCCGCATTTTCAGGATTCGTAGCACCATTTAATCGTCTTACTTTATCGATTGCATCTTCACCTTCTAACACCATGGCAATCAATGGACCAGATAGCATGAATTTCTCTAGATCCGGGTAAAATGATTTTTCAACATGTTCAATATAATGCTGTCTAAGTATTTCTGGCGTTGCATACTGCATTTCTAATCTAAGTAAATGTAGAGCGTTTGATTCATATTCCGTCAAAATGACCCCTGTAAGGTTTCTGTTAACCGCATCAGGTTTTATAATTACAAAAGTTCTTTCAATATTTTTCCCCTTTTTTTCTTCCATCGTTTCCACCCCTTTTCTAGTGTTTTAACATTTCAGTACTCTAGCTATTTTATTTATACCAAGATAGGCATCATTCAATCACAACTAAAACTTCGAATTGTTTTGCAGATTTTACATCAATTTCATTGCTGCTAAATAAAAAGACTTGCTAGATTACTAGCAAGTCTGATGAATCAAATAGACACGATTTTCGTCCTCATTCAGGATCACTTTATCAAAAGCACCTTTCGTAAGGTTTTTTGCCACTTTCGTATAATACTGTTTAAGCCGTTCTTCAGAAGTAATTGATGCACAAAGAAGCGATAACTCTGCAATTAAAAGTGTGGCTGAGACTTCGCCACGCAATTTTTCACTTTCTTCTATCCTATCTTTCATAAAGCACTTTGATACTGAAACTCTTTCAAGGTCCAGTGAATTTAGCTGCTTATAAACTGCTGGCTCTAAAGAAAATGTTTGTGTTTGCCCTGACAAAAAATCCACTTGATCCGACCAAAATCGGTAATAGTCATCTTTCAGTTCAGAAACCACATTTTGCTTGCCTTCAGAATAAAATGCCAAAAGTTTTTCTAGCGTTAAAACCGCTTCATTTGTCATAGGCTGGAACAATGCATTCTTTTTCAGTTCTTCAATTGAACGCATAACCCCTTCGAAATCAACGCAAATGTAGAGACGTCTTACACCACTTTCAAATCCCCTTTTCACTTCACGTTTTTCAAACAAATAAAGCGCAGCAAATAAAAACACTATTAATGCAAGAATTTGCATCTCTGACAATTGATCCATTCTGACGAAAAGGAGTAGGAGTAATGCGATAATTACCATTACTTTTGTATATTTTTTCATTTTACTAAACTGAGGATTTCATTTTCCCTGAGTTTAATTTCTTCAACGACTTCGCTATATGGTTTCATAAAGTTTGTGTATTTTCCTATTACTGCATTTAAAAGGTAATGCATATCAATAATATCTACATCTCTAATCATACATCTGCTTGCAGTTAATAGGAATCGATCCATTTTAGGTGCATCTTTCATCAACTTGCGGTAAAGGTACTCTGAAATCTTCTTATCATGAACATCTAACATTGAAAAGTAGAGTGATAAGTCTTTATTGTCATAATGCTTAAAGATTATTTCCCTTACTTTTGCATGTCCTTGTTCCTTCTTAATTTGTCGCAAAGCAAGTAAGTCATATTTAAGTTTACGATATGTCATATCGAAGTTTTTATATTTGATATCAATTTCATTTTCTTCATTGATATCTAACACCTCTCTCTCATCGAAGATCCTCTTATAGTTGTTTTTAAGGAACTCTTCTCCCAAAAGAGAAATTAAGTAGCTAATAATTGCATTTGATTCAATACCTTTTTGAATCATAAGTGCGCCAGAGCCTAAGATGACAATTTTAGAGAAGTAGACATCACTTTCATCAAAGTTGAAAGCATAGCATTCAATAATGTCCGAAATGACTTCTGTTGAAAGTTCAGATGCTAACAATGAGATGAATAGATGAAAAGTATGATCGATGTTATAAACTGGTGAGTTGGTAATCGCATCAATATTTTTTGCTTTAGCGATATCATTTGCTTTACTAACCAGTTTGATGTAATTGATTAATCTAAACTTGTCCGTTATCGGTAAAGTTTTGATTCGATCGAGTTGAAATGTGTTTTCAAAATAATCTGTGATGTGGTCGTATTTATTAATCATGTTCGCCTCCGCTATTTATTTTCTACAGGTATAAAAGCCATTTTAGGTTGGTTGCAGGTTGGGCATCTCCAGTCATCAGGCAAGTCCTCAAACGCAGTTCCTTTCGGTATTTCATGCATCCAGTCTCCTTTTTCAGGGCGATACACATAGCTGCAAACAGTACAACGATATTCTCCCATAATCCCTCCTAATGAATGTTATTAAGTGAAAAACCAATTCTCCCTCATTATTATTATATCACGCTAAATTGTAAAATATAGACTAAATCAATCAAAAAGTGTTTTTACAAAAAAACAGGGTAAATAAAGCATAACGAATTAAACATGGGAGGAAATTATGCTAAAGATTTACACAAGGACAGGCGATAGTGGTGAAACTAGTTTGTATGATGGCGCACGTGTACCAAAGGATTCAGTAAGAGTTGAAAGCTATGGTACTGTAGACGAGCTTAACTCTTATCTCGGTCTTGCAAGACAGTATACTACGGATGATGACATCAAAGATAAACTGCTCAGAATCCAGCGTACATTATTCAATGTCGCAGGTGAACTCGCAACAACAGTCGGAGAGAACTTCCCTGAAAAAGTAAGTGATGACGATGTTAAATGGTTAGAAGATACGATTGACTATTATTTAGATCAAATGAATCGAGCAGAAATATTTCAATTTATCATCCCAGGAAGCAATCTAACAAGTGCCTCTTTACATGTAGCTAGAACCATTTGCAGACGGGCTGAGAGAAGAATTCTCGCTTTACATGAAGAATCTCAGGTTAGACCGACGCTGATGAAATATGTCAATCGTTTGTCAGATGCACTATATGCGATTGCAAGATATTCGGAAACAGAGTTATTGAAGGTAGAATTTAAGAAATAATTATCTGCTTTCTTAAATGAAGAAAGGAGGCCTATATGGAGAGATTGAAAGGTATGCTCTTTGGTGCTTTTGTCGCTGATGCATACGCACTTGGTTTACACTGGATATACGACCTTGAAAAGCTTGCTATGTACAGCGAAAGAGACAATTTGATGATGACACCTTTAAAAGATAGCTTTCATCTCGGTAAGGTAAAAGGTGATTTCACCCATTATGGGGATCAAAGCTTACTCCTTCTTAAGAGCATAGCTTCAAATAATGGTTTTTCTCTGTCAGTATTTAAAAAGCATTGGTTAACCTTTATGAGCAAATATGAAGGGTATATGGACCGAGCTTCGAAAGAATCGATTGAGCTTTTGGATAGTAATACTTTAAAAGGTTCTTCTTCAAACGAACTGGGAGGCTTAGCACGAGTTGCCCCATTGATTTATTATCATTTTGATGATCCTGAACTTAAGACGTTGGTTGAAGCTGAAACGCGTTTAACTCATAATAACGATACTTTGATCTACTACGGCCAATTTATTACGGATGTCATATTAGAACTTGTGATCGGGAAACCACTTGTAGATACGTTGAATAAGGTTGCTGCCAGTTATCCAAAAATTCAACCGCTACTTGACATGTGTAAGAGTCGATTGACTGAAGAGACGATTTCTGTGCTTCACGATATTGGGCAAAGCTGTTCAAGTCAGTTTGCTTTTCCAGCGGTGCTTTATTTGCTGTTAAAATACCCTGGTGATTTTGTAACCAGTATGAATCAAAATGTATTATCTGGTGGTGATTCAGCTGGACGCGGTATGGTCTTAGGAATGTTACAAGGCGCTACTGTTGGCTATTCACAAATTCCACAAGAATGGTTACAGGAAATAAAGGTTTTTGAGTTAATCGACAGTTTTACGCAACACAAACAGATATAAAATTTGTCCACTAGCAAGATAGGGTTAATAATAATCGTTGCTGCATCATAAAAGGAGCTGTTGTTCATCTGATTAAGATTTCAACAGCTCCAATTTGATTATAATTACTTGAAGAAATACGATAATATGGATTGGAGGCAATCTATGTTTACAATAAAAAAACTACAGGCTGCATATGAAAATGCCTCAAGGCTCCCACTGAACAAGGACTCTAAATATATATTTTTTAGCGATGTTCATCGCGGCGATAATAGTCTTGCAGATGAGTTTGCACACAATCAAAATCTATACGCTTATGCACTCTCCCACTACTATGAGGCTGGATTTACCTACATCGAGGTCGGTGATGGCGATGAGCTTTGGGAACATAAAAAATTCAATGTCATTCGATATGCACATAGTGACGTATTTATGATTTTAAGAAAGTTCTATGATTTAGATCGCTTTATTATGCTCTATGGCAATCATAACATGGCATTCAAGCATCAAACGCAAGCACAAAAGCATTTATTTACCTTTTACGATGAATATGAAGAGTTTTTTAACGAGCTCTTTCCAAATATAGAGGTTAAAGAATCCGTTGTACTCACCTGCGAAGACTCACCTTTGGAGTTATTTGTAACCCATGGTCATCAAGGTGATTTCCTCAACGATCAGCTTTGGCCAGTCATGCGAACTTTAAGTCGATATTTTTGGAGATACTTTCATGTTGTCGGCTTTCAAAATCCAGCAAGTCCTGCAAAAAATGCACACAAGCGACACAAACTTGAAGACAACTATTATAAATTTATCGAGCAAGAGCGCAAAATGCTCTTAGTTGGACATACACATCGACCAAAGTTTCCTAAACACGGTGAATTACCTTACTTCAATACAGGGTGCTGTATCCACCCTAGAAATATCACTGGTATTGAAATTGAAAATAATCATATATCACTTATTGAATGGCGAATCAAACCCAATGAAGAAGGCACACTTCAAATCATTAGGCGAATCGTTCGCGGCCCTAGACCACTTTCGGATTTTGTTTATATGTCAACCGACGCCAAGCCCACTCGACCGGTCCGAAACGATGACTTTTAAGCCAAAGATTGCTTAGTATTATCTGTATGAGGATAAACCCAATCGCTAAATACCAGTACATCGCTGGCTCTAACTTCTGAAAATTGGCTAATCCATAACCATAGTAAAAGAAAGTAAAGCAAATGGTTTGAGTCAAATAATTCGTGACTGCCATCTGTCCCAAACTTGCTAATGGTTTTACGATGGCTCTTGTCCATCTATTTTGACAGAATAGAATTAATATACAAGCATAGAATGTAGCACCTGATAATGTACCCAGCTCTTTACTCAAGCTCTGTGAAAAACCACTTGATAGGACATTTTCCGTAGTGCTCACCCCTATGAAAATCACACCCATTAGTATCGCTAATCTTTTGACTACGATTTGATATTTTTTGATTTGACTAAAAAAACCTGATTTTGCAAAGCCGTATCCCAGTAAAAAGAGACCATAAATCCTAATTGGAACCAATAGCAAATTGGTGAGAACCAGTGGCACTTCATGCGTCAATCTATAAGATAGCATCTCAAAATAACTGGAACTTTGATAGGCATTAAATGCTGTTTTTGCAAGAGCATCACTTTCGGAAGATGGGAAGCCTGAAATATAAGCGAAAATCAATGCTGAAGCAAGCCACCATATTAATCCTGTCTGTATCAAGACCTTTGGCGTTTTATCACGTTTTCTGATCAAAAAAAAGCCTGTGAAAGCATAGACGTGTAAAATATCACCATACCAAACCAAGGTCATATGAATCAGCCCCATGAAGAGCAAAATTGTTAACCTGCGTTTAAAGAGTGATGTGTTCTGCAAAAGGGTTGTTTCATCTAACGTCAATGTATCTTTAAAAACAAAATAATAAAAACCAGCTCCAAAGAGCATAGAGAATAATGAATAAAATTTACCTACTGCAAGCGTATCAATTAGCCATAGACTTAGTGAAAAAGATTCAGTTAAAGACGATGCGACGTCAGAATATAACGTCGCATCTATCATTGTTAAATTTACTAGTAGGACGCCAAACAAAGCAAATCCTCTAATAATATCCAGTTCAATTATCCTATTTTTCTTCGCTATTGGTGAAACCATCTTAGAAACCTAAATTCATCATCAGTAAGCTCTTTAGCATGTCTTTATTTTCAAAGAAATACTCAGCGATTCCAACGATGCCTTCTTTTTCATCAGCTGGTAAGACTTCTGCATATGTTTTTAAATCTGTCATTAAAGTATTTAATGCTTCTCCTTCAATGATGTTGGTTAAGCCCTGATCCATAATATCATAACCCGTTTCAGCTGCTAAATCTTCATCTTCGCTTAAAGCTAAAATAGAAATGCTATTCTCTGGAGTTGCAAGTGTTTCAGGTACAACGTCACCATCAAAAGCATTGAAAGTAACCGTTTGAGCCATATTGATACCCATCATGTCCATTGCATATGTCATTTGTCTGATTTGAAACTTATTGTCAATTGCTACGGTTACATCGTAGTTGATATCTGTAACAAGAACTGTGCTCATTTGATCTTTCATGTCTTGATACGTAGCAATCATTTCATCGAGTCCAGTGTTCCATTCGGTATCAAAGTTCGTATCAAACTCTGTGATTGCAGTCTCTAGTTCAGCTTTGTCAATGCCCATGATTTCATAATCACCAGATGAAAGCACTAGGTTCATCAGTTCGATCGCTTTAGATTTTACCAATACCTTTAGCTCATCATCATTACGTGCTTCATTCATCATGTCGATATACATATCGATCATTTGATCATAGGTTACAGTCATCTTAAGCGTGTCACATTTTACTTTTGAACCATCCTCTAGTGTAACTGTAATAGATTCGCCTTTTTCTAGACCTGCTAGAAAAGCTCTAATGATATTTTCATAGCCTTTAATATCTTTAGTTAAGGCTTTATAATTTGAATCGTTTTCAAGGTTTAAAGCATCAATGTACTTTTTAATTTCGATTTTGTTTAAATCGACGCCTTCTTCCTCGTTGATCATATCAAAGAGCTCAGACTTAGTCATAACAAAACCTTTGTCATATAATGTGTTACTTTTGATAACCATCTGTTCTTGGTCAATTCCAAACGCAAAATCGATAAGAGATTTTCCAGCGTAGTTAAGATTCATACTTTCAAACAAGTGGAATGCTGTATTTTTGCTATCGAGTTTGTAAACAACTTTACCATCTATAGTGACATTATTCACAAGAGATGTCACAAATGTCGCCATTGCCTCTGGATCTGCAGAAATCATCATCATATTCGAAGTCATTTCTTCTTTATCTAGTTCAAATTTACCATTAAAACTAGCATCAACAGCTGTATGATTGGTTTTAGTTGTACTATATAACAAATAATTAACCGGATCTTTCTTTATCAGCATGTCTTTGACTATACCGAAACCAAATACGCCAACGATTGCTACGCATAAAACAACGGCAAGTGATATTATAAGCTTTTTGTTCATGTAATCCTCCTAATAACTATGTACATGCATAGACTTGATTCCACTATACATATCTTTTATCATTATAGCATAAGTAAAGAATCTAAGAATTAAAAAACCATTAAAGATAAGGAGGTGAACTTTAATGGAACTGCCTCATGATCCGATCATACTCTTGGGTGTTATTAATATGAAGCTTCGCGATTTTTATCCAGATTTAGAAGCACTCTGCGACGATATGGAGCTCAACTTAGGTGAACTCAGCGCTACTTTAACAGCAGCAGGATTTTTCTATGATCAGAATACCAATCAATTTCATAAAATGTAACATAAGTAAATTAAAAAAGGCAACTCTGTGCTATGGGGATAGCTCACAGAATTGCCTTTTTATTTTTTCAATTACCTCATTTATGGTCTTTCAATGAGTAACGTCGTACCCATTCCGCCACCTATACATAATGTTGCTAAACCTTTTTTCGCATCTCTTTTTTGCATCTCGTGTAGCAAGGTAACAAGAATTCTTGTACCACTTGCACCAACAGGATGACCTATTGCAATCGCACCACCATTAACGTTCACGATTTCAGGATTAAGTCCAAGATCTTTAACCACTGAAAGCGATTGAGCAGCAAATGCCTCATTAGCTTCAATTAGCTCTAAATCTTCAACTGTCCAGCCTGCACTAGCTAGTGCTGCTTTTGTCGCTGGAACTGGTCCGTATCCCATAATTGAAGGATCGACGCCTTTCGTTCCAAAACCTTTAATAACAGCTAATACTTCACACCCTAATTCTTTTGCTTTTTCAAGACTCATAACAACAACCATTGCAGCACCATCATTGATACCTGATGCGTTACCTGCTGTTACTGTGCCTTCTTTTTTAAATGCAGGTTTGAGTTTCGCCATCGTCTCCATAGTCACACCATGTTTAATGTACTCATCTTGATCTACAACCACTTCACCTTTTCTAGTTTTAATCACTACAGGTACGATTTCATCTGCGAACTTGCCTTCTTTTTGTGCTTTTTCAGCTCTGTTTTGGCTTGTTACTGCAAAAGCATCTTGTTCTTCTCTTGTCAAATGCCATTGTTCAGCGATGTTTTCAGCAGTGATACCCATATGATAATCATTAAACGCATCCGTTAATGCATCCTTAATCATATGGTCAACCATTTGAACATGGCCCATTTTGCTGCCCCAACGATTTTGCATCGCTAGATAAGGCGCATTTGACATACTTTCAGCACCACCGCAAAGGATGACATCAGCGCCACCACTGCTGATAATTTGAGCAGCTAAGCTAACCGAACGGAGACCTGAGCCACAAAGAATGTTTAATGACATCGCTGGAATTTCTACTGGCAGACCTGCATTTATTGCGATTTGTCTTGCGATATTTTGACCTTGGCCGGCACTTAAGATGTTACCGATGATGACTTCATCGATATCACTTTCTTTAATGCCAGCTCTTTTAATTGCTTCTTTAGCTGCTACCACACCTAGATCCACAACTGATACGTCTTTTAAAGCACCGCCGAAAGCACCAACTGGGGTTCTCGTAGCAGATACTATTGCAACTTCTCTCATTTACTGCCTCCTACAATCTTAATCCGCCGTTAACTGATAAGTTATGGCCAGTTACAAACGATGATTCATCACTTGCTAAGAATAAAACTGCATTTGCAATTTCTTGAGGTTCGCCAAGGCGACCTAACATTGTTTTTTCTCTAATTGGATCAAGAACTTTATCAGGTACAGTTTTCATCATATCTGTATTTACATATCCTGGAGCAACGCTATTTACTCTTACAGCTGCACCTTTTCTAGAAAATTCTTTTGCCCAAGTTTTCATCATACCGATTACACCAGCTTTAGTTGCAGCATAGTTCGATTGTCCCACATTACCATACTCACCAACAACTGACGCGATATTGATGATACTACCTTGACCATTTTCCATCATCACTGGACTGATTGATTGTGTCATATTAAATACACCTTTAAGGTTAACATTGATAACTGCATCCCACATGTCTTCAGTCATTTTATTGATTAATGCATCCCTTGTTATACCTGCATTGTTTACAAGCACATCGATTTTTCCAAATTTTGCTACAATTTCATTTGTGAACGCTTCAATTGCTGCTCTGTCTGTTACGTTAAGTGCGTAGCCATGAATGTTAGCCGCTTCAAATTCTGCTTTATTCATATCTACTGCAATAACTGTAGCACCTTCTCTTTCAAATGTTTCACAAATACATCTACCAATTCCTTGTGCGCCGCCAGTAACAACAGCTACTTTATCTTTTAATCTCATATGATTACACTCCTTATACTATTTTTGCCATTCCTTATATCATGAGGCCCATTTTATCTTCTTTAAATATTCTGATATCCATGGTTTTTAGTGGTTCTGCAATCGCAGGTCTAAACTCCATTTGGCCGATAACATCTTTTTCTAAATCAACACCTGGTGCGATTTCGGTTAAAGTTAATCCTTTGTCTGTAATTTCGAATACTGCCCTCTCAGTAACATAAATTACAGGTTGACCAACTTCAAACGCATAATCTCCAGAGAAAGTTACTTGTTCAACTTCTTTAATGAATTTCTTAGCTTTACCTTCATTAATGATTTTAAGTTCACCATTTTCAATAGCAATCTCTAAACCGCCAGCAGTAAATGTACCACAGTAAACCACTTTTTTAGCATTTTGGGAGATGTTAATAAAGCCGCCACAACCAGGTACTTTGGGACCAAATTTCGAAACGTTAACATTTCCTTTAGCATCACATTGTGCAAGACCGAGGAAAGTAACATCTAGTCCACCACCGTCGTAGAAATCGAATTGATAAGGTTGGTCGATAATCATATCTGGGTTTGTTGCTGCTCCAAAACTTTGGCCACCCGCTGGTATACCACCAATGGTTCCCGCTTCTGTTGTAAGAATAAGGCCATCAATGCCTTCTTCGTTCGCTACAATAGAAACACCCTCTGGCATACCAATACCAAGATTCGTAATTGCATTTGGTTTAAGTTCCATAGCAGCACGTCTTGCAATTAACTTTCTTTCTGAAAGTTCAAGTGGCGGAATACTCTTAACAGGTACTCTAATATCTTGGCTATATGAAGGATTGTACTGCTCAGCAAATGTTTGCATATGATCTTCTGGTTTTGCTTCGACAATGGCATCCACATAAATGCCAGGTATTTTAACGAGTTTGTTATTAAGCGTTCCATCTGCAACAACTTTTTCAACTTGCAAAATGACGATACCGCCTGAGTTTTTTGCTGCTTGAGCGATTGAAAGCATTTCTAAGCTTAAAGCTTCTTTTTCAAATGTACAGTTACCAAATGAATCTGCGTAAGTACCTCTTATAAATGCAACATCTATCGGGAATGATTTATAAAATAACCATTCTTCTCCACCAATGTGCATTAACTCAACGAGATCTTCTTTAGCAGAAGCATTAATCTTTCCGCCTTCTAATCTAGGATCTACGAAAGTCTTTAAACCTACTTTTGTAACAACGCCTGGTTTTTTACCAGCAATCTCTCTGAATAGATGCGAAATTACGCCTTGTGGGAAGTTATAAGCTTCAAGTTTTTCCTCTAGTGCTAGTTTGCCTAATTTAGGCGCTAGTCCCCAGTGACCCCCTACTACTCGTTTAACCATTCCCTCTTGTCCAAAGTGGTTTAATCCTCTGTTCTTTCCATCTCCTTGTCCAGCCGCATAAACAAGCGTCAAATCTCTAGGATGTCCTGCTGCTGTAAAGGCTTCTTCCATCCCTCTGCTCAATGCTTCTGGATGCATGTTACCAACAAATCCTCCAGTTGCGATCGTACTGCCATCTTTTATAAGTGCAATCGCAGCCTCTAGCGTCATCACCTTACTCATTTTGTCCCTCCGAAATATGACAGCAACAAAGGCTGCTATCAAAGTCTATTTAAAATCCCAACTTTATTTTCCTAATTATATAGAACATGCGGGTGGGGTCTTAACGACCCCATCCGACATTCATTTATGTGCTTTGGTTCAATTGATTTTTTTTTGATTTAAATATTTTGAGTGTTTAATTTTTTTATTACACGATACCAAATAACAAGTATGCTAAACATACAACTACAACTGTGATCAATGGAATTACAACTGTAAGTGCTGCAATATCTAAATATGATTCCTTGTGGTTTAATTTACATACAGAAAGTAATGTGATAACAGCACCACAGTGTGGTAATGAATCAAGACCACCAGCTGCGATTAACATGATTCTGTGAAGCGCACCTGGATCGATACCCATTTGTAAGAATTCTGGTGCTAAAACTTCAAGAGCGATCGCAGTACCACCTGATGATGAACCAACGATACCAGCAAGTAATGTAGTTGAGAATGCAACTTTGAATACTGAAGGAATTGCCATAGCAACAATTGCAGCTTTAACTGTACCAAATGCAGCTAAAGATTTGATAACACCACCGTAACCAACCTCAGAACCTGTGTTGAAGATCGGTAATAATGATCCTACAGCGCCATCAAATACTTGTTTGTTTGTATTTTGTAGATATTTTCTTAAGAAGATCAAAACGTAAACGATTGCTACGCCTAGACCGATAATTACTGGCCATGTTCCATCAACAGTTGCATCTGGATTGTATGCTTTTAACTTGTTGATTACAGAGTCCATTTTGAAGTAGTAATTTGTTAAGAAGAAGTTCATTACAAATACGATGATGATTGGAGCGATAGAAACCCAGAAGTTTGGAATATCATCAAAGTTTTCGTGTAAACCTTCGTTTTCATGATTACCGTAGCCTTCACCAGCTGCATTAAGTTTCTTAGCACGTCTGTTTAACCACCACAAACCGCCAAAGAACATACATGCAGAACCGATGATTCCTAACCAGAAACCAGCATAGATCGTCGTACCAAAATATTTAGTAGGCATTGTATTGAGGTACTGTGGTGAACCTGGCATAGCTGTCATAGTAAACGTAAATGCGCCAAGTGCGATTGCTGCAGGAAGTAAACGTTTAGGAACGTTAGCTTCTCTATAAAGCATAGCGCCGATTGGATACATAGCGAAAACAACTACGAAAAGTGAAACACCACCATAAGTCAATAAACTTGTTGCAACAACAACAGCAGCAATCGCATGCTTTTTACCAGCTTTTTCTGAGATAAAGTGTGCGATAGAAGTAGCTGCACCAGTAACACCCATTAATTTACCAAAAATTGCACCTGCCAAGAATACTGGGAAGTATGACTTGATGTAGCCTGCAGCTGCTGGCATGAAAATGCTAGAAAGTGCGTAAAGTGCAGGAATCTCGCCTGAAAGAATAGCAGCGAGCATAGCGAGCAATGGAGCTAATACTAACACTGTGATACCGCGGTAAGCTAAGTACATCAGTGCTAACAGTGTAAAGATAATAGCAATTACACCTAACATTTGTTTGTCCCCCTAACTTAATAGTTTGATGATTTCGTATGAAACATACAAGAGAATCAGTCCGCAGATGCCTAACATCAGATAAAGTATGCCGTTTGTAAAAACTTTACCTTTTTGAAGCATCTCAACATGTTTGGCATGAAACTTTGTCGTCCCTTGATAGTTCTTAGAGTCATCTATTATGGTCTTTAAAAAAGTACCCATTAAGACAACTGCTACTGCAAGGGCTAACAAGTAAACCAAGCCAAGGTTGATTGTAAGGATTTTTTCTACGATAGAAACAAGTGTGGTAACCAAAATTGCCAGTATGAAGTATTCCTCATTTTTTTGAAAACGATGTTTTGCATCGTATGCCTCAGAGATAATCATTCTTATGAACACCAATGCCAAGTGAACATATTTGAATCCTTGAGGCGCATAAATCTGCTGAGCAATAACCATCGCCAACAATATCTGGTAAATCGCATTGAAATACCTTGGGTTCCTTAGTGTCTTCACCATAAAATACATCCTTTCATAGACTAATATCCTACGCCAATAATAAAAAGCAATTCCCATGCCAACTTTTTGTACATGCAAATTAATTTTTATTGCACTTTTCGTCTTTTTTTACCT
The DNA here is from genome assembly GCA_002441045.1 of Firmicutes bacterium UBA6226. Next base: position 14,292 of record DJWQ01000076.1, read on the forward strand.
CAATATTAATAAAAATCGCATTATTTATTGACAAAAATAAAACAAGTGTAAACTATTATTTACACTTGTTGCTATTTGTTTTCATCAGTGTCAATATTTGTTTACAGTAAAACCGTATAACGGATTACTGTATATTTTCATTTACACTTTTTGATTTGATATTAAAACATGATTGAAATTTTATCGCAAACTTGATAGAATTTCAAATTTTTTTTGAAAAATCACTTCATATCGTACTTATCGAGTTTTTTGTGAAGCGCCATGCGTGAAATACCCAGATCAGCAGCCGTTTTACTTTTATTCCCTTTAAAAGCAATCAATCTCTCTAGAATAATTTTCTTTTCTGCAGCATCTACAAGCTCTTTTAACGGTTCACTCGTCGTTACATACTTACCACTATTAATATGTGCTGGTAGATGCCAAGGTTGAACAAACTCTTCACCCTCTATAATGTTATAAGCACGTTCAATGACATTTTTAAGTTCTCTTATATTACCTTTCCAATCATAAGCAAATAACTGCATTTGTGCTTTTTCTGAAAGACCCTTAAGTTTACCGTGATTCTCTTGATTCAGTTGATCAATAAAATGATTCGATAGGAGTAAAATATCTTCTTTACGTTCCCTTAAAGGTGGAATCATTAGATTAATTACATTGAGTCTATAGTATAAATCTTCTCTAAAGGACTTTTCTTCAACCATGCTTTTTAAATTTCTGTTTGTAGCGGCTATAATGCGAACATCAACTTGTCTAGGTGTGTTTGAGCCAATTCGTTCAACTTCACCTTCTTGGAGCACCCTAAGTATTTTAGCTTGCATTTGAAGAGGCATATCTCCGATTTCATCTAGAAATATAGTGCCTTGATCCGCTAACTCAAACTTACCGATACGCCCGTTCTTGTCAGCACCAGTAAATGAACCTTTCTCATATCCAAAGAGTTCTGATTCTAGTAGATGTTCTGGGATTGCAGCACAGTTTACTTTTATAAATGGCATGTCTCTTCTATGACTTGATAGATGAATCGCATGCGCAAAGAGTTCTTTACCTGTTCCACTTTCACCCTGGATTAAAACACTAGATTTTGAATGCGCCAGCTTATTGACATAACTTTTAAGCTTATTTATTTCTTCATTGCCTGTAATGATTTGGTTTAGGTTATACTTTGCACGGTGCAAACTGCTAATTTCTGATTTTAAATTTTTAAGCTCTTTTTCAACTCGGCTGAATTTTTTATTAATGTTTTGTAGCTCTGAAACATTTCTAAAGATAACTTTTCCAATTGCGCCAGCAATTTTACCATCCACATAATATGGAATACGGGTCGCCATCATATAATCACCGTGTATCTCTTGGAAGTCATTGACCTCTGGAATACCCGTTTGAGCAACGATGTGCATTCTTGTATTTTCAATGATTTCGGTTACGTGCTTACCAATAACTTGATCATCACCTATTCCGATAAATTTCTTATAGGCATCTGAAATCATGGTAATATAGCCATTGACATCTACGACGACGATCCCATCATAAGCAATTTCCAATATCGTTTTAAGGATCGACATTTCGCTTCGATCCGCTTCGATGCGACTCGTCATTTGCTCCATGCGAGTGATATCATCAAAAATGGAAATTGCACCAATTACGACATTGTCCTTATATAAAGGAACTCGAGAAGCAATACAGACTCTATTGTGTACATTGAGTCTTATGTTTCGTTCTACTTTCTGAGTGGTTACAGTTTGATTGAGCTTCGACTCAGGATAGACAGAAAGCATTGTCTTTCCAACTGCGTTTTCGTGACTTACTTCAAGTAATTCCAAGGCACGTTTGTTGATGTGCGTAATTTTACCTTCTGTGTCAATTACCACAATCGCATCCGTGAGTTCTTCAATTACATATTGATTTTCATCAAGAAACTTAAACATATTTTTCAAACCGTTCACTCCTTCGATAATTAGTACTTATTATCAAATGCAATTTTTATACCAACTCGAGTAAAACTGGGCAATGATCACTCCCCATTATTTGTGCATCAATAGACGCAGATACAAGTCTAGGCTTTAATGCTTCTGATGTGATAAAATAATCAATTCTCCAGCCAACATTTTTTTCTCTCGCTTTTCCGAAATACGACCACCAAGAATAGGCGTCTGTTTTGTCAGGATAAAAATATCTGAATGTATCAATAAAGCCAGCATCTAGTAGCTCAGTCATCTTGGTTCTTTCTTCAATGGTAAATCCAGCACTTCTCATATTTGATTTTGCATTTTTTATATCTATTTCTTTATGGGCAACGTTTAAATCACCACATACGATGACTGGCTTATGATTCTCAAGATTCTTCAAATAGGCTCTAAAATCATCTTCCCACTGCATTCTATAAGGTAATCTTTCAAGCTCTGATTTTGAGTTTGGCGTATAAACGGTGACTAGGTAAAAAGTATCCAGCTCAATTGTAATCACACGGCCCTCTTGATCATGTTCCTCAATTCCAATGCCATATGCTACAGAAAGCGGTTCATACTTTGAAAATATCGCGGTACCTGAATACCCTTTCTTAACAGCGTAATTCCAAAACTGATGATATCCCTCAAGTTCAAGTTCTACTTGACCTTCAGAAACTTTTGTTTCCTGAAGGCAAAAGAAATCCGCATCCACTTGGTGGAAATAATCTAGAAAACCTTTATTAATACAAGCTCTAATCCCATTTACGTTCCAGTTTACAAATTTCATAAAATCCTCCAAATGCATTTATTCTAATTATTGTGTTCTATTATATCAAATTTTCCAAGCTTCTAATACTAATTCTCATTTAATAAAATCTTCTGACATCGACGCCTCATCGTTTATCATAAGGGAGATCGTGTCTAAAAAATAAAAGAGCTTTGGTATCTCACCAAAGCTCTAAAGTATATAAATACTATAATCTACTTTCAACGACCGACCAATCTACGACACTCCAAAATGCCTCAATATAATCCGCACGTCTGTTTTGATAATTTAAATAATAAGCATGTTCCCAAACATCTAGGCCCAATAATTCTTTTAATCCATCAGAAATTGGTGCATCTTGATTTGGTGTGCTAACAATTTTCAAATTACCACCATCTGAGACAAGCCATGCCCAACCACTACCAAAACGCTTTAAAGCGGCATCCTTAAAAGCTGCTTTAAACGCTTCTACTGATCCAAAAGCTGAATTAAGTTTAGATTCAAACTCTGGCGAAATAGACTTACCTCCAGGTGTTAAACTTTCCCAAAATAGTGTGTGATTGTAGTGACCACCACCATTGTTTCGAACAGCACCTCTAATGCTTTCAGGAAGCTTATCTAATCCTTTTAATAATTCTTCAATTGATAAACTTTCAAACTCAGCTTTACCTTCAAGTGCCGCATTCAAATTATTAACATAAGCACCGTGATGCTTTTGATGATGAATTTCCATTGTTTTTTGATCAATATAAGGTTCTAATGCATCCGTTGTGTATTTTAATTCTGGTAGTACAAATTTCATAATGACCTCCTAAGTTGTTATTAAACATCCATTTGGATGAAAATTTCGCTTAAGGAGTATATATCCAAGTTGCGCAATTGATAACCATTATCACTTGCTTTGTAATATAACTGTAATATTACTCACAAAATGATTCTGATCTATTCTTTCCGAGACTTTTTGCTTTGTATAATGCCTGATCTGCACATTTAATGTATTCTTCTTTTGATTGACTTAAATCAGGAATGAAATGAACGTATCCTATACTCACTGTAATATAGACCGCTTCTGATTCAGAAATCTGAAGTGGTGTATTGGCAACTTCATTGCGTATGTTCTCGCATAACTCATAAACTTCAGATTTAGAATAGCCCTGTAATACTGCAGAAAACTCTTCGCCACCGAAACGTGCGACTAAATCCTTATTTTTGTAAATTATACGGCTAAAAATGATACTCACCATTCTAAGACAGTCATCCCCTACAAGATGACCATAGGTGTCATTGAATGCCTTAAAATTATCAAGATCCATCATAATAATCGCCATTTCTCTTTTGTGGCTAGTATTTTTCCCAAAAACAGTGCTATAAAATTCATCGAACTTTCTTCGATTAGGTAGTCCGGTAAGACCATCACTAAAAGAGAGTCGACTTAAAGATTCATTCATTTCCTGAAGATCCTTGGTCCTTTCATCCACCTGTTGTTCAAGCGTCGTCACTAAGCTCGTTAACTTTAATGCCATTTCGTTGAATGATAAAGAGAGTTGACCGAGCTCGTCACGCCTTACTTCATCAGATACAAAATCAAACTTACCATCTGCTAACTTTTTCGCTGCATTATTTAGATGATAAATTGGTTTTGTTACCCAACGGGTTACAAGCCAAGAGATAATAACGAATAAAATAAGGCTAAATAAAATTATGGTAATGGTTTGTTTAATCGCTGAATTCATCTGATTGACAAAATCATCATAGGACAACAAAACGTAGATTTTCCAGTTCAAATTCAGAAGGTTAAATGTCATTTGATTAACACTGTATTTTTCACCCTCCACTTTTATGGTTTGATTGGTTTCTGCATCCTCTACTTGAATCGCTTTCTGAACCAATAAGTTGCTACTTTCATTTGCATTGATCAGCTCTGAGCTACCATTCACGACTTTGAAAATATCATCAGATGACTTCGAAGTCGCAACTAATTTATCCTTTTCGTCTACGATGAAGATTAACCCATTCTCTCTAATGGGAATTGTCGATAGCGTTTCACCTAGCCAGGTTAATAGATAATCTACACCAAAAACTGCAACCACTTCACCCGATTTTATAATCGGATAACTCGCAGTTATAGTAGGCTGTTTAAAGACAAAATGATTATATACATCACTAAACACTGGCGTTTGCGTATTCACGGCTTTAATATACCAAGGTCTCGAGGTAGGATCATACGCGTCAAATTTTTCAACAAAGTCTGATGCATCATGATGTTCATCAATATTATAATATTCAGAAGCACCTGACGTCTGATGATTATTTTTTACCACTTGAATACTACCATCTTGCGATCGCCTTGCACCGTAAAACGATTTGTCGGGAAATCCAACATAAGTCATGGTTACTTCTGGAAATTTGGCAATTAGATTAGAAAAATAGCGTTCTCTATTTTGAGTACTATCAATATTTAAAATAGAAGTGTTAAAGTTATCTACATTTACCGAATTGAGTTGCGTCGCCTCTGATAAATGGTGCATTAACAAGTCGTCTACTTGAAGCATGGATTGCTCTGAAACCGTCTCTATCGAAATTTTAGATACATGATCTGCACCATTTAATAATAGATAAGTTAATAGCATCAATATAAACAATAATGGAAGTAATATTGGCATAATAAAAGCTGTCCGAATTGATTTAAACCGTAGAGGGGTGAGTCGCTTCATAAATTTCCTCCATTGTGGGCAAGTTATAGTAGTAAATAGTTAATACTTACCCGAAAGTTAAATTGACAACCAACACTTCAAAAACTAAACTCTTCTTTTTAAGTGATCTCTATTATTGTTTCTCGTATACAGGAATCCAGATGCAATCGCTGTTAATGGTAGTGTCATTAAGATGCCTAACGAGCCAATAATTGCTTGCAAAATCTCAATAACTACCATTTCACGATTCATCAAATCAAGTAGCGATGAATTATAGGTTATCAGAAGTAATACTGTCGATAACGAACTTCCGATATAAGCAAGAACTAAAGTATTCGCCATAGTCCCCATAATATCTCTACCAATCGTCATACCAGAAGCAACCAACTGACCAAAAGAATGAGCAGCGTAATTCTCCTTCATTTCATATAAAGCCGATGAAATCGACATTGAAACGTCCATTATAGCACCCATCGCACCTATGATGATTGCACCGAAAATGATTGCCTTTAGGTCAACAGGGTGGTCTGGATTCATCAGTAATAGATAAACAGACGCTTCGTCCACAACCCCTGTAAGCTTTAGAATACTGTTCATTACAAGCACTAAAATAGCTGATAACGCAATCCCACTAATACAACCAATAATCGCAGCAGAGGTCTTCGGATTAAAACCACTTACCACAACTAAAGTCATCACCGTAACAAAAACACATATGACCAATGACCATAAATAGATGTTATACCCTGAAAGAACAGCGGGAATAAACACATAAAAAACTGCCATTATCGTTAAAACGAGTGAGAATAATGTCTGTAATCCCTTAGATCTACCAAAAATTAATAGAATTACAGCGAACATAATCCCCAATACCACAAGAGCAGGCGTTCGGTAGTATTCACCGTAGGTCCATTCAGTTCCGTAATACTCATTTGGCATCTCATAAAGTAAAATCGAATCACCAACTTGTACTTCTTTAGGTAATACCTTTAAATAATTATTCAAGCTCTGTAACGCTCTAATTTCTTGTCCCTTTTGGAATCCTGTTTCCATTTTCACATTAAATAATATGTCTTTCGACACAAAATTAATATCACTTTGATCCTGTTCACTTTGATCGACTTGATCTAAAATTTCAGTTACTGTTCCTCTTTCAACGCCTATGTTTTCAACTTGACTAAACGAACTTGTACCCTTGCTGGCGATATTATGTCCAACAAATATTAGTGCGATAGATAATGCAATAAATAAGAAATATGTGAATCCATATTCTTTTTTCTTTTTTTGACCTTTAATGATTACTTTTGCCATATCCGCCTCTTATCCTTAAGATTTTAAAAACGCAAAGGCGAAGCCTCGCCTTTGCGTTTCAATTCAATTATAATCTAAATTTCTTGATGTCTTCCTTTAATCGATTGATATCGGTTAGGAAATCTTCGATATCGTGTTCGTGCTCAAGCTCATCATTAAGAATGGTAATTGCCATCTGATAAGTTGAGTGATCTTTACCATTCGTATAATCTGCAATTTCCTCATATCTTTGAATTGCACATCTTTCACCATCAAGATTTTGCTTCAAAATTTCTTCAATATAAGGATCAATCGGTTCGGCATATGGGCACTTAGCGTATTCCGTCCACTTAGCCGGATTTAAAATCGGTGTGCCACCCAGTTGAAGAATTCGATTAATAATCAGTTCAGCGTGAGCCAGCTCTTCATTTGCATGTAGAAGTAATTCAGGTTCAACTTCACTTCTCATTGGACCTTCCATAACTCTTGCACCAACCCAATACTGATAATAAGCCAACCATTCTTCTGCTAAAGCTTCGTTTAACATTTGGATTAACTTCTCAACATCTAAATTGGATATTTCAATCGCTTTTTTCCCCATTACTTAACCTCCTTATTGAAATTGAAAAACTTTATTTGAGTACCATTATCATTATAACCTTTATTTATAGTATCGTAAAGATTTGATCCAATCGCGTCATGCTGATAACTCTAGCAACGTCTTTCTTAAGATGCTTTAAAATCATTTTAGAATGAGTTTCATTGCATTTTTTATAAAGACCGACTAAAACACCCAACCCAGTACTGTCGATAAAATTACAGTTTGAAAAATCTAACTCAAAAGTTATCTGATCTACTTTCATTAGGTTATAAGTCATTTCTCTGAACTCTGACGCTTCTGTTACTGAGAATTGCTCTGGAATTTTTATAACTTCTACTCTCATATCTTACTCCTCAACTTTGAATTTTTCGACCAAGGTGTTTAGTTCCGATGCCATTGCAGTCAGCTCTTCACTACCTGCAGCTATGCTTTCTAATAATGCTGTTTGTTCTTCAATTGCTGCCGCAACTTCTTGCGCGTTGGCAGAGTTTTGTTCAGACAGTGTACTTACAGTATCAATTAACGTTAATATTTGCTCAGAGCTATTCACTTCATTATCGGTAATTTCAACAATTTTCTTAACGTCTTGTGTAACGGATTGAACTGCAT
>DJWQ01000171.1 GCA_002441045.1 Firmicutes bacterium UBA6226
GTCTTTGGTCACGTGATCGAAGGACAGGATGTCGTTAATGCCATCCGGCAAGGTGATACCATCAAAACCATTCATGTCATTCGAATAGGCAAAAAGGCCGCTGCATTCAAAACGGATCAGGTTTCCTTTGAGATGCTGCTGCTGGCCAATGCTGTACAAAAAAGGTGATGAAAGGGAACGAGAGGAATTTGCCAGGGAAGCGGTGGTGATCAAAACAAATATTCCAAGATATCAAAGGGGCGAAATGATTGTGAAGGAGAATGGCAAACAACTCATTGAACAGTAAAAAAACTGAAGGGTGTCCCGCTTGGCCCTGCATATTCACTTGATTTTGTTTCATTAGTTCTCTATAAATACTTCGCAATAAGGTAATAACTCACGCAAAGCGATGTGGCACATGGATGTTAATAGCATGGATAAAGCAGCAGCTTTAGATACAATTGCGCTTTTCCGGAAAGCAATTGAATCCAGGGACATCAACATCAGCAAACTGATCCTTTATGGTTCGTATGCCCGCGGCGACTATCGGGAAGGCAGCGACATTGATCTGATTCTCATTTCGGAAGACTTCAAAAATCATGATTACTGGTCAAGAATAGATATCCTTTCCGACGCCATATACGATGTCTTTGAACCGCTTGAGGTTGTCGGCTTTACGCCCGAAGAATGGGACAAACAAACCTCACCACTGTATGATTACGCCAAGCAAGGTGAAGTTTTATACGTTGCGTGACAAAGTAGATAGCAGGGCGCTGTTGTCCTCATCTCTCCTAGTCCAAGAGAAAGTTAATAAGTTAACAGCGTACCTATGTCACCCACAATATTTATGGTTCCATGGGAAGTTTTTTTAGCACGAGAGCAGTGTAATTAAAAGACATTAGATAATTATATGAAACCCACAACCCGTTGCTACACCCGATCACAACCCGCTTGGCTTCTTCGGGCAAGTTTTTTTATGTTTGAGGGGAGATGAAATGCGAAAATATTTGATGTTCATATTTATGATTATAATTTTGACAGCTCTGTTGGGTTGCACACTTCATCAAACAAAAGGAATATCAGATAGATTACAGGTCGGCGATTTGTATGAATTGTACGGGGTAAGGCCCCTGAATCTAAAAGCAAGGTCAAATTGTCCATTACCTTCAGCAATAAACATTATCAACATGGAAAAAAGAGAAGAAGAAATTGTTATTTTTCATGGAGGGGGACTTTTCCCGCGAACAGTTAACCCGAAGGAATTAACGACTGCTTTTGTTGAATATTTGAAATATGGTTTTGAAAAAAGTCAAATCAAAATTGATAATAGTTCTTCTAAAACTATTCAGATATCTCTCGAGAATGCCGAATTTATAAATACATTAGGATCTCTTGGCGGTGTAATTAAAATGAAAGTCGAAATCCCTGAGATAAAATATTCTGAATCCTATCAAGCAAAAGACTATACAATGGCTGGTGTTCCTGAATGTATGGCATATGCAGCTCACGTTGTGACTCGTCAGATTATAGATGATCCTATTATTCAAGGTTATATTCTTTGTAAAAAGACATATCCAAGTGAAGAAGAATCACCCGTCAGAGAAAGTGCGCTCGACATCCTCAAGAAACGATATGCCAGTGGAGAGATAACAAAAGAGCAGTTTGAACAGATGAAGAAGGATATTCAGTAGTGTTGAAACATTTACGTCTTGATGAAGGTTGATAATTCATGAAACGTCTTTTACTCTTAATCATTTTGATAGCATTAGTTGGATGTGCAACCACACCGATAAAATCTATCAAAGAGGCTTCACCAGTTCCTTCCAATAATGTATTCTACAAATCAGAGAATTCAGTTAATAATGTTATATTTCTGAGAGATAGTGGATTCCTAAGGGGCGGTGCGACAGCTTACCTATCTATGAAAATTGAACCAAATTATGAAAAAATTAAGTTAGCCAATGCCCACTTTCCGCTGTCCGGTGATTACGACGTTAGCGTATAATATAGAAGAACGGTGTGTTTATGAAGAATCTAAAGGAAATCGTAATCTCAAATTATTCATCTGTAGTCATTGATCTCAACAACAATGATTGGCACATAAATATCCCTTCTATGCCCGGTTGGTATTTTATTGAAACGGATGTACCTATTTCTGTATTTGTTAATTTATCAGCCCCTCCCTCAGAATATACAAATGATGAGGGTGAAACAAAAAAATGCAGGAATTATAATCTATCAGCAAGAGCAAAAAGCCATCGTGATGACATTGAAAAGAATAGTCTCATTATTAATAGTGATGGCATACGGGCGGTATACTCAGGTATTCACAAAAATCTCATGAATAGAGCAAGAGAGCATACATTTGCACACCCTGGCACTGCTGCGCTTGCGCTGTGTCGATATCCTGAATTAAAGGAGTACAAATGGTCTTTTCATTACAAAGAACTCTCCTCATTTAATAATTTCTCAAATGCGGATTTGGCATTAAAGCTTGGAGAGCAGATGTGGCGAGCTATTTACGGATGGCCATTGCTTTGTTCTGGTTGAAAAGGCCGCTAACAAAAGCAATGCACCCGATCGCTACGCTCCGGCTGATTTTTTCGTTAAACTTTTCAATTGAAAAGAAACACATTACCGTACATAACAATATAGCAACTTGCAGGTGTAACAAATGATGCTTACCCTCTGCTTTCAATCTCGAAGGGCGCATGAACCAGACGAACCATTTTTATCTGTAAGAATCCAAAAATTATAATTGATATTTTTGCAAAGGTTTTGCATGATGACCATTCCTAAATGGCAAAGGACTTGCTGCTTGGCATATTTATACTGGAAAGGAATGGATATTGCGTGTCCGGAAAAACACTCATCTTAGGCTACGATGCGGTTTCCTCTTTGGGGACGGATCTGGAAACCCAGTGGCGGCGGGCTGTCCGCGGGGA
>DJWQ01000051.1:0-3558 GCA_002441045.1 Firmicutes bacterium UBA6226
AAGGAGTTTTTATGAGTTTTAATCATGTTAGTGTATTGCTTGGAGAATGTATCGAAGCTTTAAATGTAAAACCAAATGGCATCTATGTAGATGGCACCTTAGGTGGAGGCGGACATTCTTTTAAAATTTTACAACTCCTAGATAGTGGCAAGCTAATCGGAATTGATCAGGACACAGATGCACTTAATGCTGCAACAGGACGTCTTAAAATCTTTGAAGGTCGGTTTGTTCCTTTCCATAGTAATTTTTCTAAATTGACTTATGTTTTAGATGAACTGGGTGTTGAAAAGATTGATGGTCTACTTTTAGATTTGGGTGTATCCAGTTATCAGTTAGATGAAGCAGAAAGAGGCTTCTCTTACATGAACGATGGCAAACTCGATATGAGGATGAACCAAACAGATACGTTCACTGCATATGAAATTGTCAATACCTACAGTGAAGCCCAATTAACTCAAATCATTTCTGAGTATGGTGAAGAAAACTGGTCGAATAGAATCGCTAANNTTTATCGTCGCTGAGAGAAGTGAAAAACCGATAGAGACAACATTTGAACTCGTTGAGGTCATCAAGAAAGCGATTCCAGCTGGTGCGAGAAAGGATGGCCCACATCCTGCGAAGAGAACTTTTCAAGCGATTCGCATCGAAGTTAACAACGAGCTTAAAATTATAGAACAAACGATAGAACAGGCAGTAGAGAGAATGAACAAGGGCGGAAGGATAGCGATTATCACGTTCCACTCCTTAGAAGATAGAATTGTAAAAAATGCATTTAGAAGACTTGCTCAAGGATGTACATGTCCACCTGAATTTCCAGTGTGTGTCTGTGGGGGAAAACCAAAGGTGAAATTGATTTCAAGAAAGCCAATTTTACCTTCAGATGAAGAAATAGAAGCTAACCCAAGAGCAAGAAGTGCAAAACTTAGAGTTGTAGAGAAAAAATAAGACAATGTGCGGGGGTAACAGATGTCGGCAATGGTTGAAATGTATGATCACGAATATGAACAATTCAACTCAACACAAAATGCGAAGATCGTCAGCATTCGTAAAAAGCGTTTAGAGAAGGAAAATGCAAAAAAGAAAGCAAAGCATAACTTCTTAACGATGCTAGGTACGGTTGCGATAGTGGTCTTTATCGCTACGTTGATGTCGACTTATATCTATAAGAGTTCATTGGTGAATGAAGCGAAATATGATATTTTTAATCTCAAATCAGAGATTAAGTCTCTTAATGCTCAAATTGAAGAATTAAATGCGGATATTGAAAATCAAACCGAACTCAAAAACATTGAGAAAATTGCAATGGAAGAACTCAATATGGTTTATCCATCGGCTGAACAAATGGTATACATTGATGGCGGCCAATATTTTACACTCAAGGATGAAAGCGGTGAGATTTTAGTTGAACCAGTTATCGTGACGGAACACAAGCCATTCGTTGAAGAAATTCTAGGTATGCTGTTTAATCCTTGATCACAATAAGAAGTAATGAGCCCTAGTCTTAGCTATTAGCCATAGTCTAGGGCTCTTTCATTTATTAATAGATAAAATGTAAGAATTTCAAGAAATAGTTCAAATTGATTAATTAGTTGAGTACGCTATAATAGTATTAGCGATTTAATGGAGGCAAAAAATGGGGACCTTTAGAAGACGGCTTTTTTTCCTATATTTTATAGTCAGTATATTAATGTTAGCTTTAATTGGTCGGTTGATTTATATTCAGGTTTATTGGAGCGATGAACTGACAGAAATGGCTAGAGCACAACAAGATAAAAACATTATTATCCCAGCTATAAGAGGCAACATAGTGGATAGAAATGGTGACAAATTAGCTTTTAGTGTAAAAACATATTCAGTGTGGGCGGAGAGAGCGATTATTACCAAACCTGCTGAAACGGCTCAGCTGATTGCAGACGCACTTGAGATAGAAGCGACGCCAATTATAGATAAGCTTGTAAGTTCTCAAAAAACATACGTTAAAATTGTCAGTAACATTTCAAAAAGTGAAGAGGTTCTTTTAAAGGGAAAAGGCATTCGAGGGATCTCTATTACAGAAGATTCAAAAAGGCTGTACCCTTATAGTTCATTGGCTTCGCACATTATCGGTAACGTGACTGTAGATGGTGTAGGTTTGACTGGACTTGAACTGACTTATAATGGTATCTTAACAGGAGAACCAGGAGTGTTTCATGTTACGACTGATGTTTATGGTCGCCAGCTTGCTTATGGTGAAGATGATCTTGAAGCTCCGATCGATGGAAAGACAATACGACTAACATTAGACGATAGCATTCAGTTTTTTGTTGAAGATCGAATTGAAGCTGCAATGGAAGCCCATAATGCAAAATCTGTGTCAGCAATTGTTATGGATCCCAATACAGGTGAAATAATTGCTATGGCATCAAAACCTGATTTTAATTTAAATGATCCTAGAAAACCAGATGATAGTATTGACGACGCGACTTGGAATGCAATGACCAATGACGAAAAGTCAAACTATTGGAATTCTGTATGGCGCAATCGCATCATAAGTGACTCGTACGAACCAGGTTCGACGTTTAAAGCAATAGTGGCATCTATTGCTCTTGAGGAGAAATTAATCGATTTTAACACAACCTTTTACTGTACTGGGTCTAAGTTAATAAATGGTCAATTGTTGAAATGTGTCAGTTATCCTGTAGGGCATGGCCTTCAAACTTTGACGCAAGCGTTTGTAAACTCATGTAATCCTGCGTTTATGGAAATTGGTCAAAAGATTGGATTAGATACTTTCTATGAATATTTAGACAAATATGGTTTTTTTGAGAAAACTGGAATTTCCCTACCGAGTGAAGGTATTTCTCTTTATCAACCAAAAGACAAGACTGGTCCTGTGGAATTAGCAACTATGTCCTACGGACATGGTATCAATATTACTATGTTACAGTTGATCAGAGGCATCTCAGCTGTGGTAAACGGCGGTAATCTTCTTGAACCTATGATAGTAAAATCTATTGAAAATGCTGATGGCAGTATCGTAGAATCCTTTGAACCCCAAATTATAAGACGCGTTATTTCGGAAGAAACCTCTGATAGTATGCGTGTTTTACTTGAAAAAGCAGTTCAAAGTGGTGGCGGTAAAAAGGCTTATATCGAAGGAATTCGCGTAGGTGGAAAGTCGGGAACCAGCGAAAAATATACTGAAAATGGTTATGTTGCAGATGTGGTAACACTTTCTTTTGTCGGGATTGCTCCCATAGATGATCCTCAGTACGTGGTACTTGTAGTAGTAGACGAACCCAAGGATCAGTTCTTGGGCAGTTTAGTAGCGGCGCCAGTTGTTAAAGATATTTTACAGGATATCCTGAGATATAAAAATATCGTTCCGGATGTTGAAGTGAAACAAAACATTGAAATTCCAAATCTTATAGGATTGACCTTAGAAGCTGCTGAGTCGAAGATCGACGCACTTGGTCTTGCGTATTCTATATCACCTATAGGTGTAGAAGACCATACGCTTCCAGTAACCAATCAATACCCAACAGCTGGAACAAAGGTGGATTCAGATAGTATGGTCAT
>DJWQ01000051.1:3574-4876 GCA_002441045.1 Firmicutes bacterium UBA6226
AATGGCTATAAACAGGAGTAAACATGAATTTATTTGATAATATGACTCTAAATGCTGTTATGTTTTTTGTCTTGAGTTTAATCGCAAGTTTGGCACTTGGACCAATTGTAATTCCAAGGTTGCACGCAATGAAGTTCGGTCAAGCCATTAGAGAAGAAGGGCCACAGTCACATCTTCAAAAGGGTGGAACACCAACCATAGGCGGATTGATTTTTATCGTGGCTTTTTTAATCCCTGTTGCGCTAACGCTCACCTTTGAACTAGAGAAGGTAGCCTTTGTCGCGCTTGCAATATTAGGATTTGGGGCAGTTGGGTTTTTAGACGATTACCTAAAAGTCGTAAAGAAACATAATTTGGGCCTTAGAGCGAAGCATAAATTTGCACTTCAATGTGTTTTATCTATGGCATTTGCAGCATACTCTTTGATGTGGGGAACAGAGACTTATATTCCATTGGTTCGCACCTCGGTTTCTCTTGGAATGTTTTATTTGCCTTTAATATTTGTTATGTTTTTAGCTACTGATAATGCGGTTAACTTAACGGATGGTCTAGATGGTCTTGCATCAACAGTAACTTCCGTTGTTTCTGTGTTTTTCATCGTGATGGGTGTTGTTAAGGATGAATGGGTTGTCGTTTTTTTGGCGTCCGCAATGTTGGGTGGATTAATTGGTTACCTAAAATACAATTGGCATCCTGCAAAAGTTTTCATGGGAGATACAGGTTCACTTGCATTGGGTGGGTACGTAGGGGCAATGGCAGTATTATTAAAAATGCCTTTATTTATTCCAATATTTGGTTTGATTTATTTTATCGAAACCCTTTCTGTAATGATTCAGGTTGGTGTGTATAAAAAGACAAAAAAACGCGTATTTAAAATGGCTCCTATCCATCACCATTATGAAATGATGGGATGGAGCGAAGTGAAAATTGTAACTCGATTTTCTGTAGCGACTGCAATTGCATGTTTTATCAGTTATATGATTTCTTAATATAAAATTGGATCAGAGGAGTATTTATGCTAAAAGACAAGAAGGTAATCGTAGTTGGACTAGCAAAATCCGGGGTTTCGGCTATTGCGTTATTACATCAATTAGGTGCAGTAGTTACTTGTACAGATATTAAAAGTGAAGAGAAGTTAGGTGAGTTAGTTGACGAAGTTAAGCCATACATTTCAGAAGCATTTTATGGATATCATCCAGAGCAGGTGTCAAATTACGATCTTGCCGTGATCAGTCCTGGAGTTCCTTTGGACATTCCGTTTGTTAATAATTTAAAAGAGAACAATGTTCCAATTATTGGAGA
>DJWQ01000051.1:4972-13315 GCA_002441045.1 Firmicutes bacterium UBA6226
AGCGTTTAGAGCACATATCGCTGCAATTTTAAATCTTACGCCAGATCATCTTAATAGACACAAGACGATGACTGGATACAGTGAAGCTAAAATGAGAATTTTTGAAAATCAGACTTTTGACGACTTTCTTGTGCTGAACTATGACGATTCTGAAACGCGTAAGATGGGTGCGACTGCTAAAGGTAGAGTTCTATATTTTTCAAGATTGAATCAAGAGATTGAAGGCGCATTCATTGAAGCGGGATGGATAAAAATAAGGTTTAATGGCACTGTTACAGATATCTGTATGATTAAAGATATGAAAATTTTTGGTAGCCATAATGAAGAAAATGCACTTGCTGCCAGTTTAATGTGTTTCCTAGCGGGAATCGACGTCGAGACTATTGGATTGGGGCTTAAAACCTTTGCAGGCGTTGAACATCGAATTGAGTTTACGGCGGAAATTGATGGTGTAAAATACTATAATGACTCAAAAGGTACGAACCCTGATTCCACAATTAAAGCGATTCAAGCCATGACGTCTAAAACATACTTGATTGCTGGTGGTTACGATAAGAAAAGTGATTTTGGTCCAATGTTTGAAGTGTTTGGTGATACCGTTGAACATCTTATATTATTAGGTGCAACTAAAGACATTCTTAAACAAGAAGCGCTCGCTCGTGGCTATGAGAAAATAACATGTGTAAAATCAATGGAAGAAGCGGTTGCTTTTGCGCATGATCATGCACGAAGTGGTGAAGTTGTTCTATTATCGCCCGCTTGTGCAAGCTGGGACATGTATGATAACTTCGAACAACGGGGCGATCACTTTAAAAAGTGTGTGTTAGATTTAAAGTAACTTTGAATGAGAGGCAATTATGAAGCAAAATAAAATGGATTATCCATTGTTGGTAATAACTTTAATTCTCGTATCGTTTGGACTTTTAATGGTATTTAGTTCAAGTTATTATTATGCAATCGATAAGATGCAGAATAAAATGCATTTTTTTACATCCGATTTAGGATGGATAATTTTGGGCATCGTTGCAATGATTGTTGCTTCATTTGTCGATTATAAGATTTATAGGAAGTTTGCAATTCCTTTATTTGTGTTAAGTTTTTTTCTACTTGTTTATGTTTTGGTAAATGGCGTAGTTGTCAATAACGCGCAAAGATGGATATCTGTTATGGGACAGAGATTTCAGCCCGCTGAAATCGCCAAAATTGGCATGATTATATTCTTTGCATTTAGTTTAGAGCTCAATTATAAATCGCTCAATAAGTTTAAAGTGCTATTTGTGTATCTTATAATTATCGGAGCAGTTTTTATGCTGGTTATAAAGCAACCTAACATGAGTACAGCTGTAATCCTTGCTGGTGTTATGTCAATTATGTTGTTTGTAGCTGGTTTAAGATGGTTTTATGTAATCGGATTTACGAGCATTGCAGCTGTCATCGGATGGATCTTTGTTAAGATATCACCCTATCGATGGGATCGCCTAATCGCCTTTTTAAATCCTTTCCAATATGATAAAGATGAATCTTATCAAGTAGTTCAATCTCTTTATGCGCTTGGCACTGGTGGTATATTTGGCGTTGGACTCGGGATGAGTACCCAGAACAAGCTCTATATTCCCGAACCACAAAATGACTTTATTCTTGCGACAATTGGCGAGGAACTAGGATTAATCGGTACGGTTGGATTACTAATATTATTTTTGATATTGATGTATCGTTGTGTTAAAATTGCTATGAATGCGCCGGATATATTCTCCATGTTAATTGCGACTGGCATCACAAGTATGCTAGGTTTGCAGATTCTTATGAATTATGCGGTTGCGACTTCTTCGATGCCTGCAACAGGTGTAACGCTTCCTTTTATTAGCTATGGAGGAACGAGTGTTTCCATCCTACTCGGTTCGATCGGCATTATGTTGAACATATCAAAGCATGCTGTACGGCGTCAGGATAAGAACGAAGAAGAATAAGAATTCGGAGAAATTTATGAGAGTTTTAATTACAGGTGGCGGTACAGGTGGACACATTTATCCAGCGATCGCAATTGCGGAAAAAATGAAAAAAGAGTTTCGACCTCTTGAGATTATGTATATAGGATCAAAAAACGGCATGGAAAAAGAGATTGTTACTAAAAAGGGCTTTAATTATGTCGGTATTGACGTTGCACCACTTAATAAAAAGTTTTCTTTTAAGACAATCAAGTCCGTTGGTACTTTATTTAAAGGTATGTGGCAGGCAAGTGGCATTATCAAACGCTTCAAACCGGACTTGATCATAGGTACTGGTGGATATGTCGCTGGTGCAACTGTGTTTGTCGGTGCGATAAAAGGGGTTCCCACGATTATTCATGAGCAAAATGCTTATCCAGGTTTAACCAATAGATTATTGAGTCGGTTTGTGGATGTTGTTATGGTGTCTTTTGAAGAGTGTAAGCAGCATTTTCATCATCCTGAGAAAACTGTCTATACTGGTATGCCAATTCAAGACGTATTTTTTACGACGCCAAGAGATCAAGCAAGAATGAAGCTCGGTTTGCCCAAAGATATGATGATGGTACTCACAGTGGGTGGTAGCAATGGTGCAATGAAACTCAACCATATTATGCTTTCAAGCTACGCGCAATTCAAGGCGTTTTCGGACATCAAGTTTATCCATCAAACGGGAACGAGATATTATCCTTATGTTCTAGAAGATATTGAAAAAGGTGTTTACGAGGTCGGTGAAAATGTAACTCTATTACCTTATCTAAAGGACATGGCCGTTTATTTAAGTGCTGCAGATCTTGTCATATCTAGAGCGGGAGCATCGACAATCAATGAAATTATTGCATCAAAAGCACCATCTGTTATCATTCCTTCACCAAATGTAGCCAATAATCATCAACTTTTAAATGCACAACTGATGGATAAGTATGGCATGGGTGTTGTAATGAGAGAAGAAGATATGAACGAATCGTTAATTGGGCATACCATTATCGATTTTTACAAGGATCGAGCAAAGCTTGAAATTATGAGAGCCAATTGTAATAAGATTGATTTATCTAAAACAATGGATGCAATCGCAGCAGTCATTAGAAAAGTAAGTGATTAATCGGAGGCGAATTTGCTAAAGGCAATAAAGAGAATTTTAATCGCATTAGTAATTATCGGAGCAATTGCGGGTGGCGTTTATCTGTACTTCAATACAGACTTGCTTAGAATACATGAAGTCTATTTCAATCCAAACGAACATATGGATGAATACGATATATTAAGGTATTCAGGCATTCAAAAAGGAACGCCATATTTTGAGGTCAATACAGGTGAGGCAGCTAAGAAACTGATGTCACATCCGTATGTTAGATACGCCACAGCGACAAAACAGTTTCCCAACGCAGTTACCTTCGAAATTGTTTATAGAAAGCACTTTTTTAATATCAGATATTCAGATATCGTTCTTTCATTAGACGATCAACTTCATGTACTAGAGGTTTTAGCTAAAGAAAACGAGGGTTTTACTGTTGAAGGCTTTGCATTTGATAGCTATTCAGCTGGAAAGGTAATCGATGTTCAACAACTTTATGTTCTAGAAAATATCGTTGACTTGTTAAAACTCATAGAAGAAAGTGAATTGGAATGCGATCCTTTGATTGTTTTTAAGGAGCGCAATATCATTTTAAGTATTGGCCAGTTAAAGGTAAAGTTTGGCGTAGGAGAGAATATTGAAAGCAAGTTTAATGCTTTTATCAATATATATGCTTCTTTAAAGCAGGATGAAGTAACTACAGGTACGATAGATGTAAGCAGTGATGGCTTACCTGTATATCGACCATTTGGAGAGTAAATATGTTTAAGAAAGATAATATTTGGATTGGAATGGCGTGTATTGTATTGGGTGTTTTTATCGCTTTTCAAATGAAGTTTGTTCAGGGAACTTATTTGAATGGGCAAAGCCCAACGCAGAAGACAACAGAGATTCTCAATGAGCTCTCAGCGGTAAAGGCTGAAAGGGAAAGACTTGTAGAAGAAGTTGAAAGATTGGAAGATCAACTTGACAAAATTCAAAATTCAGCTTCTGAGGAAAACGCAATTGTAAAAAGTTTAACCGAGGAGCTCAATCGATATAAGGCGTTTTCAGGGATGACAAAGGTTTCTGGAACGGGCATACTAGTGACGATTGATAACCCACCTAAAGATTTGAATGTAGGTTTAGAGAAGAATATCGCACTTGATTATAAAATGCTTTTGGACTTGATCAACGAACTGAACTCAGCAGGTGCTGAAGCGATCTCAATTAATGATCAGAGAATGGTCAATAGTACGGAAGTGCGATTGGCAGGTAGTCAGGTCAACGTCAATACGATCCCAATATCGCCGCCATTTGTCATCAAGGCAATCGGTAGTTCAGAAACCTTAGACAGTGCGATTAATATCAGATTCGGTGTGGTTCAAAACTTACAGGAATCTGGCTATTATGTTGAAGTTAAACAGGTTGAAAGCTTGGAAATCCCAGCTTTTAACGGTAGTATAAAATTTAGGTATGCAACAACGGTGAAATAGATGAGTAAAAAGCAGAGATTCCTATTGCTTTCAGTTCTTTTAGGACTTATGATCGCGCTACAAATAAAAGCGTTAGATAGTGGGATTAAATATCTTTCGATTAAAGAAATGTATGCGCAAAGCATAGAACTGGAAAGTCAAAAATCTGAGTTGATACAATTGAATAATAAGGTTGAAGAACTTAGAGCCCAAATCGAAGCTTATCAAACCGCTAAGGATGATACCGACATTGACTATGAAAGCTTTCTAAAATCTGAAATCGAATTGACGATGGAAACCGCTGGATTGACACGTGTGGAAGGTCCTGGCGTCGTAATCATCGTAACAGATGGTACGAGAGAATTAATTGAAAATGAGGATCCCAACATGGTGTTGGTACACGATATCGATATTAGAGCAATGGTTGATGATTTGAGGAATGCTGGTGCAGAGGCGATCGCTATCAATGGTCAACGCGTTGTATTTAACAAGTCAAACATTCAATGTACTGGACCAACGATTAAAATCAATGATCAAGTGTTTGCACCGCCATATGTGATTGAAGCCATTGGTGATCGTAAATTTTTAGAATCGGCAATTAATGCACCGGGCAGTTTTAGCGAAAGCTTAAGAAGCTGGGGGGTATTTGTGGAAGTAAATACATCTATAAGCGTTACGATACCTGCATATGAAGGTTTCGTAAGCTATGAATACTTGAATTAGAGAGGTATGGATATGTTAATAGCAATTGTAGGTATTTTATTAGGTATTTTACTTGGACTTTATATACCATTTGAATTTTCAACAATTTCATCTCTGTATATCTCAGTCGGTATTTTAGCGGCAATAGATTCAATTATAGGTGCACTTCGTGCTAGTTTAGAAAACAAATTCGATGGCGTTATTTTTATAACGGGTTTCTTCGTTAATGCTATAATGGCAATCCTTTTATCCTTCTTAGGGGATAAGCTAGGTGTTCCAATTTACTATGCTGCAATTTTTGTATTTGGAACTCGATTGTTTAACAATATCGGTAGTATTAGACGATATACCATTGATCGATACAGAGGAAAATAGTCTATTGTATGTGAAATTCATGTCAAATTTTAGGCATTAAGTCCTAAATTGATATACAAATGACTAAATCACATGATTTTGTAAAAAAAAATATTCCAAAAAATATAAAAAGAGTATATACTATATGTAGTGGAAATCTAGGTATTTTAAGCAATACATATTGCGAAACACTCTTAGATTTTTTCTGGTCAGGGACGTTTTATAAAGAACAATTAATGAAAAATAAGTTAAAGAATATTGTTTTTAATAGATAGAGATTATAAACACCTGAGAATTGTTACTTTGCGGGATAAGGAGGATTTTCATGTTAGAATTTGATGTTGCTGTTGAAGAATTTGCCCAGCTTAAAGTAATTGGTGTTGGTGGCGGTGGAAATAACGCTGTTAACAGAATGATTAAGTCTAATTTAAAAGGCGTACAATTTATCGCAATCAATACAGATAAACAAGCCCTTTACAGCTCGGCAGCTGAATATAAATTGCAAATTGGTGAAAAATTAACAAGAGGACTTGGCGCAGGCGCAAACCCAGAAGTGGGTAAGAAAGCTGCTGAAGAAAGTCGTGATGATATTTTTCAAGCACTTCAAGGTGCCGATATGGTGTTTATCACAGCTGGTATGGGCGGTGGTACTGGTACAGGAGCAGCACCTATCGTAGCTGAAATAGCTAAAGAAATGGGTATTTTGACAGTTGGTGTCGTTACAAAGCCTTTCTCATTCGAAGGTAAGAGAAGAATGAAACATGCTGAAGAAGGCATCGAAGAATTGAAAAAGCGTGTGGATACGTTAATAACAATTCCAAATGATCGTTTACTTGAAATCGTAGAAAAAAGAACTTCTATTTTAGATGCGTTTACCATCGCTGATGATGTTTTACGTCAAGGGGTTCAAGGTATTTCTAATACAATTACTGAAACTGGCCTTATTAACGTTGACTTTGCCGATGTTAAAACAATTATGTTTGAGCAAGGCTTGGCACATATGGGTATTGGATCTTCAAGTGGAGAAGATCGCGCTATAGAAGCGACAAACCAAGCAATACACAGTCCTTTATTAGAAACTTCAATCAAAGGTTCTAAAGGCATACTTTTAAATATCCGCGGTGGCAAATCGCTTGGAATGATGGAAATTCAACAAGCTGCTGATTTGGTATACCAAGAAGCAGATCCTGAAGCAAATATCATTATGGGTGCTGTAATTGATGAGTCATTAAAAGATGAAATCACGGTTACTGTAATCGCAACTGGCTTTGATTTACCTAAAGTTGAAACGAGACAGGAAGTTAAAGTTAATAAGCCACAAGTTAAAACTGAAACTGTTAGGGTTCAACCTACAGAAGCTGACCCTGATGAGGATGACACATTTGACATTCCGACATTTTTAAGAAAGAAAAGATAACCTTGCTTCTAGCAAGGTTTTTTTTTAAAGCCGATGGCGTAAACGTTTAATCAAAAAAACCATTGAAAAAGAGGTGAAGTGATGAAGTGTCCATATTGTAGCAGTTTAGAATCCAAAGTCATCGATTCAAGGCCCACAGATGACGGCCATGTGATAAGACGTAGAAGAGAATGTATCAATTGCGCTCAAAGATTTACAACTTATGAAAAAATTGAAGAAATACCAATTATCATTGTCAAAAAAGATGGCACCCGTGAATCATACAACAGGATGAAAGTGCTAAATGGCATTATCAGAGCTTGCGAAAAAAGACCTGTATCAATGGAACAAATGGAAAGATTAATCGACCAAATTGAGACGCGTATGCATACGTCTATGGAGAAGGAAATTCAGTCAGAATTAATTGGTGAACTGGTTATGTCGGGTCTTAAGGATTTAGATGAAGTCGCATATGTTAGATTTGCTTCGGTTTATCGCCAATTTAAAGATATCAATACCTTTATAAATGAATTAACCAAATTACTTCATGAAAAAGCAAAGAGTTAAAGCATTTCAGAATCATTTTGATTTTGATAAACGTTATACTAAAAGCAGTGAATACTGCTTTTTTTTATGATTTTGATTTGATGTATTATAAGAAAGGAGTCACTGATGAAGGACATCACAAACCGTTTTAAGCATTTTGACATTATAAAGAGTAAGAACGGAATCACAACGCGTCTTGGCGGTGTCAGTCAAGGACCTTATAGCACTTTGAATACTAGTTTTTTTGGTGACGATGACAAAATAGCGGTTTATGAAAACATATTTCGCGTGTTGTCGGACCTTGAGATTGAAAATAAGATAATTATTGCAACACAACAAGTACATTCGAATAACGTTTTGGAAATTACACCTGATTTTAATTTTGAGAATTTGATCAAGATGGATACGAAAGGTTCAGCACTCGATTCATTTATGTTATATGTAGCCCCAGAAACAGATGGCTTGATAACCTGTCGAGATGATGTTGTATTGATGACGTTTTATGCCGATTGCGTTCCTCTTGTCTATGAATCGTATGATCATAAGTGGATTGGAAGTGTTCACAGTGGTTGGAAGGGCACCGCGAACTTAATGGCACTTGAAACTATAGATCGGTTGAATCAACAAGGCTATCCGAAGGAAAAAATCAATGTCGGAATTGGTCCATGTGCTGCCGTCTGTTGCTATGAAGTGGATCAAAGGGTGTATGATGGATTTGTAATGAAGTACAGTCAGGAGCAGCTATCACAAATATTTTTAAATCCACGTGATGATAAATACGATCTTGACCTTAAGCTTGCAAATCGTTTGATCTTAGTTGCAGAAGGTGTA
>DJWQ01000003.1 GCA_002441045.1 Firmicutes bacterium UBA6226
AGGAGGTTAAATATGAAATTTATATATAAGTTAATTTATGTCTTCAGTCCAATACCACTTATCGTGTTAATAACGCTAAATAGCCCCTCAAAATATGCTAATTTGAACTTTTTACTACCGATGTTATTTGGAATTTTCAGTTATACATGGTTACTTTGGCAATTTATTCTAAGCGCTAGACCTAAAGCTCTAGAGAAATATTTTGGTCTTGATAAAATATACCGTTTCCATGGGGTTATCGCATTGGTGGCATTATTCACCTTATTCCTTCATAAAACTTTGATAGAACGTTTATTTGGAGAAACTATCATGTCACAACTCGGCAGTGTTGCATTTGCAATTTTTATCGGTATCTCTGGATTATCTTTACTCTTTATGTCACCAAAATTGCTTAAGAAGTTCAAACCTATTCAAGAACTCATCAAAAAAATTCGTCGGTTTAATTTTGCATCCTATCAATTTACAAAAAGCATTCATAACTTCACGATAGTTGCTTTGGTTTTAATGCAGATTCATGTCCTTATGACCACCTCTGCACAAACGAACCCATATATTTTCACCTTATATATGGTTTACTTTTTTCTAGCGACAGGTTTTTATCTGTATCACAAATTGATAAAGGCTTGGCTATTAGAAGACACAAAGTATAAAATTACAAATTTGGTATACGAAACTGAGGATATGATGACCATCTCGCTAACACCCCAAAACAACCATCATTTTCAATACTCACCAGGCCAATTTGCTTACTTTAAAATTAGTTCTCCTTATTTTTCATCTGAAGAGCATCCATTTTCAATTGTATCCTCTCCCACAGAAAAAGATCAAATCGCAATAACTGTCAAAGCAGTCGGAGATTACACAAAAGATCTACGACGACTCAAAATTGGAGATGAAATGACCGTAGAAGGCCCATTTGGTAAGTTTAGCTTTACAACATACGCTAATGAGAACGCAAGTGTATTTATTGCTGGCGGTATTGGAATAACACCATTTATCAGTATGCTTGAATACATGGCGAAAAAAGATCCAACACGCCCAGTCATGTTACTATGGTCTGTAAGAAAGAAAAAAGACTTAATAAAATACGATCACCTTGTTGCACTAAAAAATACGATGCCCAACTTTATTTTTGTTCCTATTGTTTCTGGAGACGAAACTTGGGAAGGTGAAAGCGGTAGATTGGATTATTCGCGTCTTGAAGATTTCACATCGTTTTATCCGTTTAGAGAAACAAACACTGGCTATTATATCTGTGGCCCTGAAAACTTAATGACACTTACACTTGAAACATTATTGAAACTAAGAATTTCAAAAAATCAGATTCATTATGAATCATTTTCGGTATAAATTGAATAGTTTCATTTTGTTTTCAGATTAGTGTCATAAACTATTTGCATAACTTAAAGATTATCCATTAAGGAGGCATGTTTATGAAACTTAATCACCCTTTTAAAATTGTACTTAGTTTGGCTGGAATTGGTATTTTATTTGTTGGTATATATCAGTTTGCATTTGCTTCTACATTCGGCAATGGCTTTTTCTTCGAATCGGATAGAAGTGCCCCTGTTTCAGTTGCCGTATCATCAGAAAAGGCAGACATTCAATCGCTTTCAATTACTACCAACGCTTTAATAGCAACGGCTACAAACGACCCAGTTTTTACCGCTCAAACGCTCACACAGTATGATGGCAAAAATGGCGCACCTGCTTATGTAGCTGTAAACGACATCGTATATGATATGACAGGAGTTGGTACATGGACCAATGGTCAGCATCAAGGGTATTCAGCGGGTAAGGATTTATCAACAGTATTTCAAAATTCACCACATAGTGAACAATTACTATCACAGCTCCCTATTGTTGGTACCTATGTTGAATCCATCGCAAAGGTTGAAAACGTATCCAATGCAACTGTAGATACAAATACTTCTGCATCTACCACCTCTGAGACGACTGTAACGGTTCCTATAGAATCTATTGCACTATCCCCATCAAATCAGACCGCTTCCACTGATGTATGGACCTATACATTATTATCGAAGTATAATGGAATGGGTGGCCAGCCAGCATACATTGCAGTGAATGGAATAATATACAATGTAACCAACATTGGAACATGGACTGGTGGCGTTCATCATGGGATAAAAGCCGGACAAGATGTTACCACTTTTTTCAAATCCTCACCTCATTCCGCTTCATTATTAAATACGCTACCTGTTGTCGGTAATATTGGTGAACCAATCACCAAAGTACAAACTGCCAGTACAACGCCTACAAAAGTTATCTCATCCACAGATGCAACGACAAGTGCTTCAGTTACAGAAAACCACAGTAGTGATTTTGATGATGATGACGATCATGATTTTGATGATGACGACAATCACGATTTTGATGATGACGACAATCACGATTTTGATGACGATCACGATTCCAATTCCGATCGACATCACGACGACTTTAGCGACGATCATGATGAAGGTGATGACGACTAAATATATATAAGGAGCTTATCATGTTAATACTTTTAGCAGAAGATGATCCTAAAATTGCAAAACTCCTAATCCATCTCTTTAAGAAAGATGGCTTTCAAGTCGATCATGCAAAAGATGGAATTGAGGCACTGTTATATACAGAAACAAACGTCTATGATATTGTTTTATTAGACTGGATGATGCCCGAAAAGTCTGGGCTAGAAGTTTGTGAAACACTCAGAAACCGCCATTTCAATGGCGGTATTTTGATGTTGACTGCCAAGGATACATTAGATGATAAAATTATGGGGCTAGAATATGGCGCTGATGACTATTTGATAAAGCCATTTGAGTACAAGGAATTGCTGGCTCGAGTTAAGGCTTTGTCTAGAAGAAGTACAAAAAAACTATCTGAAGACAAGATTGCTCTAGGTAATTTTATTGTTGATCGTGCACACAAAGCGATTTACTTTAATGGCTTCGATATTGGATTATCCAACAGAGAGTATCAACTTTTAAGCCTTCTAATGGAAAATAATAAGCAAATTGTTCCAAGAGAAGTTATTATTGATCGCGTTTGGGGACTTGATCAAGAAATTACTCAAAATAATCTAGATGCATTTATTAAACTTCTTCGAAAGAAAATTGAGCAAGTTGCAAAAGATAAAATCATTATTAACGTCAGAGGTATTGGCTATAAAGTGGAGGTATAGATGTTCAAAAGACTGCAACTTAAGATGACAATCTACTATTCTTTAATCGTCTTTGCAATTATGGCAGTCACTAACTTGAGTGTCTATTTTGTTATGGTCAATTATAACAACTATCAAATGACATCAGAAGTATCGCGCATGCTAGATAGTATTAATAGCTCAGAATGGTTATACGAAAGCAAAGAAACTGATGACAATCAGTCCGAAATAAAAGTAGTACCCACAACCCTTTTGTCAGACTCAAGTAGTAATTCAAATGATGACAACGAGGATGATCACGATGAAGATCATACATCCACAGAAGATTTAACCATTAATCAGTCTACTAGTGAACACAAGACTACTGAAAGTCAAAATGAAGATACAAATGATGAAATACAGACCTCCGAAAAGGAGTCTCACTCTGAATCTGAATCTTCGCCTGAGATTACATCTAATCCAGATCACTCAAATGAGAATGAAATAAAAATGCCTCTACCTGAAGTCAAGGATTTAATTATTCCTAAAGTACTTGGCACATTTGACTCTTATATGATTTACGATAATAACGATCAACTTATAACATATCAAACTAAGGATAATGAAAATTTTGACGCTTTATTAAGTAAAAGCAAGGTGCAACAAATCTCAAGTTCACCAACGGTAACACTTATTAGTGAAAAACCTAAAATTCATTATTTAATCGCTAAAATGCCGATTCGAATTGGTGATGAAACATTGGGGTATTATGTAGTTGGTAGAGATGTTACGATCGCTTCTGAAACACTAGATAATTTATCTCGGATTCTTTTGGCTAGCTTACTGATAGGTGTTTTTATTGCAATCGCGCTTGGCTATCTTCTGGCTGGCAGAAGTTTGAAGCCAATCATAGATGCTTATGAATCCAAACAAGAATTTCTAGCCAATGCCTCGCATGAACTCAAAACCCCCCTTAGCGTTATATTACTTTCGACAGAAACATTAGAT
Source organism: Firmicutes bacterium UBA6226 (assembly GCA_002441045.1). Next base: position 4,154 of record DJWQ01000003.1, read on the forward strand.
GGAGAAATTAGCTCAGAGCAAACCTTTCAACATCAAGTAGTTGATGATATCCGAGATGAAGCTAAAAAGATGAGTCATTTGGTTTCGCAGCTCCTATTCTTATCGAGATCAGATAGTCAAACCAGTTTATATAAGTATGAAAATTTCAATTTATCAGAATTAATTGATAAAGAAATTAAATCCTTTGACAAAATTGCGGTTTCAAAATCAATTGTTATCCATGCATCGGTTGAACCCAACCTAAAACTCTTAGGCGATCGAAAACAAATAAGCTCTGTAATATCCATACTAATCGACAACGCCATTAAATACTCAAAAGAGAATGGAAATGTATATGTATCGCTTGAGGAGATTGATTCAAAGAAAGGACAGGGGATAAAATTCACAGTAAAAGACACTGGTATAGGCATTCCAGAGTCACATCTCGACCATATCTTTGAACGCTTCTACAGACTTGAAACTTCACGTTCACGAGAAACCGGCGGTCATGGTTTAGGACTAGCCATAGCGAAGGAAATTGTTGAACAACATAAAGGATCTATCGCCGTGAAAAGCATAGAACAAATTGGTACCACTTTCACAGTTAACTTCTAGTATATTTCCTACTTGATTTCATTTCATAAAAGTCCTATAATGTGAAAATATTATTATAGGAGGGAATTATGGAAATTAGAACAATGCTACCAAATGATTGGCTTGCTGTATCAAAAATCTATCTTGAAGGTATCCAAACTAAACTTGCGACTTTTCAGTCCGAAATTCCATCTTATGAAAATTGGGATGTTGGGCATCTTCCCTTCGGTCGCTTGATCGCAGTTGATAATCAAGAGATTCTTGGATGGGCTGCGCTTTCCCCTTATTCAGGGCGTTGTGTCTACAGTGGCGTCGCAGAGCTGAGCGTCTATGTTAAATCAGACGCGAAGGGCAAAGGTGTGGGAACCGCACTTTTAAATAAGTTAATTGAAATTGCTTCTGAGAATAACATCTGGACATTACAATCAGGTATCATCAGAGAAAACACAGCCAGTAGACAGCTTCATTTAAAATGTGGTTTTCGTGAAGTTGGCTATCGAGAACGCCTTGGCCAGATGGATAATGGTAAGTGGCATGATGTTTTTCTTTATGAGAGAAGACAAAAATAAAAGTAAGGTGCTAAGGTCAATCACTTTTGATGGACATAGCACCTTTTTTAATCAAAACCTCGCGTGTGGTAAAATCTGAGGACTCGATGTTAGATGATTTTTCATAATTACACATAGATCATCAACTAAACTTATAAACAGCATCTGTTGTAGATTTTTTTAGAACAATACCCTTTCCTTGTTCTACGAGACTATCTAGATAAACCACTACATTGTTATAAACCTCATAATGGCCTTTTCGAATTCGTGATGAATAGCCATAACGTTCGGTTAGTGTCACCGCAATTTTTTCTGCACTAATCGTTCCAGGATGAATTAAAGTATTCACAAGAGTTACAAAACGTTCATCTATATTACTTTTACTTGCATAGTACGCATCGTCATATGCCGTTTCGATCGCTTTCAGCTCCCTTGCTCTACTCACCACATGATAGGCTGGATCATTTTTTTCATGAATCATTTGCTTTTTCTGCTTGGTATAGTACTGTCTCACTTGACGTCTTAAACGATCGATCTGAGAATCTAATAAAGGGAGGCGCATGGCAATAAAATGTATAATATCTTCACCTAAAATAAATCCATCTGGCAAATCCAAATTGAGTTGCCAACCATTTCTCACCTTTGTTAAAATATCATCTAATTCATAATCGATGGCTTCGAAATCGTCAACTATGGCTTTAATGACGTGGGGTGGAAATCCCATATGCTCTTCAAAATGAATGATGCCAAATTTCTTCACCTCACCTGTGTGTTTGTTAGAAACCACGTACTGATATCTAAGCACCTTACCACATTCACACTTTAATGGTGCATCCAAAGTCTTATAACCATTACCCGCATCATTAAAATCACTTAAAACCCAGTCGTTTATATGTGATTCAATCTCTTCTGCAGTCATGTCATCTGTAATGGCAATGCCTTTTTCTCGCGCCATAACCCTTGCAAAAGCTGTTCTCTTTCCTCTCTTGATACGCTCATTTAAAAAAGTTCTTTGCGATTCAGTCAATGAGGTCATTAATTGATCACGTTCTTCTTTAGACAAATAATATAACATCTTATCACCCACTTCTATATCAAAGAAAAACCATCCGTCGGTATATAGTTACCCCTAATTTGTTTTCTTTAACTTCTCATATGATAGAAAGCCTATAATTAAGCTCAAAAGTATTTATCCCTTAACCGTAAAAAAAGACCTACACGAATCCTGTAGATCTTTTTAAAATTCCTTATGAAATTAATTCAATGGATTTACATTTACTGGATAATCTTCATCTTTAAGAAACTCGAAATTGGCATTCTTATAAAGACCTTCGAATCCATCTCTGCTTACACATGCACTCGCTTTGACTTTAAAGTTCTTTAAATTGATTTTTGATTCAATCATTGCAAACTCATGAAGCATTTTTAACTCATCCATCTTAGGCGTTTTCTTCTTCAGAGCAGCTTTCTTATGAACTAACTTTTTCAATTCTTTCTCTTTCATATCATTACCCCATTTCTAACAACAAAGGATTATAAATGTAACAGACTAAGCTAAACCTACTGATTTATCAATAATCTCAATGCCTTTTGATAAGCCCTGAGAAAAATAGCTACAGTGAATTAAGTTCAGAATTTCTCTTCCAGTGTCCCCAGTCCATTTCAAGGACATTAACTTATTATCGAATAGGTCTTCAATATCACAAATGCTAGTGGGATTATCCATTCCAATCTCAACCAGAGTTTTGATGGTTTGAATTTGCTCATATGTAAGATTATGCATCTTATCAAAAAGATCTTTTTCATAAAAATGCTTTTGTGGCAATGATAAATAGTAATAATCCATAAAGGATTTATTCATAACCGAATATGTATCTTTCCTAAACTCCTGATGCGTAATAGCTTGTAACTCAGATAAAATTGAAAACGCCACACCAAAGAAAGTCTTTTCCTGTTTATCCATAATACCCTCTCATTTCATACATTCTGTGACTGACTCATCCATCATACAAAATTAAGAGTATAAAAAAATGCTAATAAATTAGCACTTGGCAATTTACTAGCATTAATAATCCAGTTCGTTTCGTAAATGATGGTCAATTCCGTATTGTTCGACAATTGATTTTAATAACACTTTTCGTCTCTCACCAGTCGAATTCAATATTGCCACCGTAAACAAATCGTAGCTTTCTCTTCGATTAAGATAATAATATGCAACTGCTTTCCTCATAATCATATCCACATACAGTGTGTTGGTAAAAGCAAGCCTTCGATCGAACAACGCCAGATCAATGGTTTCAATTACTTTCTCATGTTGATCCATTATATGAAATGCATATGCAATTGCTTGATATAGAGCGCCTATTTGATCAACAACTCGATCCCCTAAAACAGGATATTGATTAATCTTTTCAAGCACATGCTGACAAAACTCAATTGAACGCTCACATTCTTTATTTCTTCGATAAAGAGTCGCTAAATAGATTGCCACAGTAACTTCGAAGGGATACAGGTACGGTGTATGCAGTAGCTTTGAGTTCTTACCAGATAAAGCCAGTAGGATGTTTTCAACATTAACGATAATTGTCTTTCCATCTCTTACTTCTTTTATCCTAATCCCTCTTAAAGCTTCTAGAAAATGCTTATAGTATGTGTTGTTATCCACTTCTTCACTATCACTAAGTGCAATTTCTTCAAAAGCATGATCAATTAGTTCAATTAATCCCTCGTAGTCTAAGGTATTCAATTTTTCATTTACCAACTTTACCATACTCTCAGAAAATAATGAAAATGGATGTCTCGTTTCAGCAAATAATGCTAGAAGATCAAATCGATATAGGTTTGATAAATTCTCAAGCGTTGATAGCTTGGGTTCAGGAATGCCTCGTTCAAGACGTCTTAATGTCTCAACAGAAATTCCAGTTATCGACTTTACTTCTTCACGGGTAAACCCACAATTCTCTCTTACGATAAGTGCCTGTTTTCCAAATTCTTTTAAGTCCATGATACTCCCAATGCATTAGCAGTTTTTGTGTTCATTTCCATTGTACCCTATATCCAATCGAAAGCCAAGGAGGATACAATGAAAACAAAACTGATCAGCTTTATAACTCTTTTACTGTTACTTACAGTTGCTTTAGGAGTAGCACCTACAAATGACAATAGCTATTATGTTGCAGGTGATGAGGACATTCCAGTTAATATTGGACGTTAATAAGCACCGTACCCGCTATAGCGTGATACATAAAAAAGTTGGCAATGGCGCATTTTATAGAAATGCACCATCTTTAATAGAATTATACCTCTTTTGATTTTATTGAACTCTTTTTCTTCCTAAATGACTCTTTAACTGTCTTGAACTGAATTCAATTTTGTAACCTCAGAAAATCGATCGTTTTAACTTGATATTCAATTGCACTTTCCCCTGCAAAATGATTCATTTTGCCCCCTAATAGTGCCTTTGTATAGACGACATTACCACCATTCGCCTCAACACGTGAGCTTATATAAGCATGTACTTTATCACTGTTCCTTAAATCTTCAAATTGTTGAAAGGTAATAATTGAAACAGATTTACCTTCAAAATCTGCACGTTCTAAAAAAGCATTCATTGCAGGAACACCGTTACTCGCCCAAATGGGTAACATTAAAATAACTTCACTTGATGTTTTAATCGCGGACCATGGATCTCCTATTAACTTTGAACCTTTTTTTCGAAGCGCTTGAATAAAATTGCCTTTTTGGGCTTCTTTTAGCTCTATCATATCTGCACCAATTTGACCTGCAATTAGTCTCGCACCAGTTCTTGTATTATTATCCTTAGAATAAAAAACGATAACTTTTCCACTCATAATATAACCTCCACTAAAAAACGAATAAACTAATTGGAATATATGTCATCATCTAAGTTAAAATAAATGAAGTCAATAATCCTAAAATTGTAATAATAAAATTTGTATAACCATGTACCACGATTGGTGCGAACAAACTATTCGTTTGATCATATATCGCCGCAAATAAAATCCCTGTAAAAGTAGTTAAAGCCAATTGAACTGGATCATAGTAAAAGACCTCAAAAGGGATAACACTTAAACTTATGTGTGATAATACAAAAAAAGGGACAGACAATAAGGTGACAAATTTATATGTCTTACCCTTGAACTGAAAGGTTTCTTGCCATGCGAAGGCTAAAACAGTAAAAATTAACCCCCTATAAAGTGTCTCTTCAGCAAATGCATCTAACAGTAATGTATCTCTCAGTATAAGCGCATATTTTAAACTGCCTTGAACGGGATATTGTGCGGTAATATAGTTTGAAAAATCGGGTATTCCAATGGTACTAATAAAAAAGAATAGAATCACCAATATAGGCCAAATAATTACAACCCATTTGATTATATGTAAGCTTTTTGTTTTATTATTAAAGTTCAAGCCTAAATCTGATAATGGCTTTTTAAACCAAAACTTAAATATAACAAGAACAATTACAAACTGGATAAATCGATGGCATAAAGCAGACAAAAAATAATAGCACGCAGTTGATGGCAAGATATTAAACCAATTCGATATTACACCTTCAAAATGGCGTGTCAAATAAGCTGCAATTTCGAAAGGTATCAACTCTGATAAAGCTAATGCAATTAATAACGCCATCCATTTATTCTTCAATATTTTCAAGCATATCACCAATCTTTTTAATCGTATTGAAATTTCTAATAGTCCCTTCTGCTCCAATGCGTTTCAAGTTAATGGCTACTTTGGCCGTACGGATACTTTCTGAGAGCAAGAGGTAGACCTCACGTCCATAAAAAGCACACTGGTTGTCTTTTTCAATGTATTTGGTAAGCTTAGAAAAATCTTGTTCTGTTATCTCATTTGGTAAAAAAGAAACATAAACAGCCTCATAACGCCCTACTGCCCCAAGCGCAATCGCATTGTCAATTTCGTCTTTTGTGAAAGGGCAATTTGAAAGTGCATTTCGAAATTGATCAGAACTTCTCAATATCACAGGAACATCAAAACCATAATGCAAACTAATTCTACATGATAAGAGTTCGGTCAATGTTTCTTCGTCTAATTCTGAGTTAAAAATGACATTACCACTTTGAATATAGGTCTGAACAGCAGTAAGTCCCAAACTTTCAAAAATCATGACCAAATCTGCCATTTTAATTCTTTTCTTACCTACATTTATACCTCTTAATAAAGCGACATAAGTCTCCATGCCATGCTCCTATCTTATTTCAAGTTGTTCCGCTTCATCTGTAACTCATACTCATCTTCTTTTGGCACAAAACCATACTGCCGATAAAGTTTTATCGCATGTGCATTTTCAATATCTACAGCAAGGAAAGCCTTTTCAGCACCATTTTTCGCACCATATATGAGTGCTTGTTCGAACAAATGTCTACCAACACCAAGTCTGTGAAATTTGGGTTTCACAGCAAGTTCTCGTATCCATAGCGTCGTTCCCTCATTGTAAATAGATACACAACAGAGTCCAACAATTTTGCCTTGAACTCTGTGAACAATAATCTCATTTCCATTTTCAAGCCAATTTTCAAACCATTCTGTATCATCACCAAAAAAACCACGACTATAGCCAATACAGGCTCTTGATATTTCAGAAAGAATCTGACAATCTCCTTTAGATGCAAATTCTGGCACAACAGCATTACTGAGCGTATTAGCGGTCGCAACTAAGGATCGGTTAAAGAAATCTTGAATTTCACAGAATACTCTAAACCCGATTCCTACGAGTGCTTGATCAAATGGTTTTTTAATAAATTTTATAACACCATTCAACCGAAGATTTTTAAGAGCCGTTATTAAATGCTCAAAGTCATTGGTAGCATAATGGATTTCTGCTACTTTACCGGATTGGTCATACAACAATATTAAATCTTCAGAATTAAACACAATCTCCATTTTTTGAAGATCCTCTATATCCATATACCTCAAAGAACTAAAAAGTGATGCCTCTTGCTGTTTAAATATGGCTTCATATAATTGTTTCCCCTTATCTGTAGGGTTCGAAATTAACATATTTTCCTCCAATTTTGAAGACTAGACTGGATGCTTATAAATTCTTGAATGTTCACCCCAAGGATGATATCCCTCACCTATGAACACGAATCCAACTTTTTCATAATAACCTATGTGATCCGTACAAAGGTAAACATCACTAAAACCTGATTTCCTCGCATCTTCCTTTGCCTTATCTATCAATTGAAATCCTAATCCATTTCCTCTATGTGTAGGATCAATATATAATGCACAAATCCATGGATATAAATCCATTCGACTGATAAAATCATTTGTAATCAGTCCTGCACAACCAATTATCTCGCCTTCATCTTCAAGTAAGTACCATTGAGGTAAGGGACTTTTCGTATGAATCGCATTTTTTATGCAATCTTCATATATGATCATCGTAGTTTCCGAAGCCCATTTGCTCTGAAAATACGCAATTGCCTTCTCGGTATAACCAGGTTCTTCTCTTACAGAAATTATCTTCATGATTCACCTTTATTTGATTTATTATACACAATTAATAATGTAATTCATTATTCTAATTTTGATCTAAATTCATATTATTTAATTCTATATTATTTAAACAAATCCTCTTTAGTTTGTCTTAATTCTATGTGACATTTTTATGACAGAAAAAATTTTAGGACATCGGGCTCTCAGATTTTACCACAAGTGAGATTGCGACTTAATAATTGCCATCGTTCTAGCGAATGATGGCAATACTTTGAGACTATTTATCTTTAATAACCTAAGTTTTTCAAACAGTCACTTACAATATCTACAAGTTCGCTATCCGCACCCCAACTTAGATTAAAGAAAACGCCTTGACCACCACCTGCACCAATTGCTGAAATATAGATTTCATTTCCACTATCGACGACAGTTAAGCTCAAACTGGCACGAGAACTATTTCTCATGAAATACTTATCATATACTCTAACCAACACTCATACATCTCCTGAGATGTATGAATTTTCATCTACTAAATTCATAGAAACCGCACTATTAATGATTGCCTTATCTAATTCACCTACAATTTTGTTGAAATCCCCTACTAATGTTTTTTCAAATTTAGCCACAACTACCTCCTATTTTACCTTGGTTCTTTCTTTTAACCATTTGGTACCTGATTCCCAAACCAAATTGTTTTCAACGCCTGCACCCATCCACAATTCTACAATAATGATATATAGAATGAAAATCGGCAAAAATATGAGCCATTTTTTATTAAACTTATTCTTTTTAAACATCCGTTCTCCTTCTTACTCGAATCTTTAAAGCCATGCCAAACGTTGTTCAAACTGAAAAATAGTTTGAGAAGATTGGTCATATGCAACAACATTAATGAGATTAGAATTAAACTGACTGGTATCTATAAACCAAAAATTAGGCGTAACCAGTTCAACCTTTATTCTTTCATTCTCACTTACTATTTCAACTTCTTTTATTTTCATATCGTTCATCATGCCAAAGCATATGCTTCTACCATTCATAATCGATCTAGGCAATTCTACAAATATCATCCCCATTTTTTCAACCGTTCTTCTATAATCACCAGACGCGCCACTATAGATTTGCTTATAACCTAAGATACCCTTTTTTAGTACAGCAAAGCTTACACCATCTTCTTCTTCAAAATCCATGACAACTATCACTTTATTGTCTATCGCTTCCGTATGTACAATTTGATAGTCTAGCTGTGGCGATATTTGAAGGGCTTCTTCTAAACTAACCTGATGCGTATAAACATATATAACACACACAATTATTATGCATAATAACCACAATACTATTTTTTTATTCGTCATTTATCCTCCTATACTTAACTGAAATAAAAGTTACTTTTAACGATCACTTATAAGCGTTTCTTTTAATTATTTGATCCACAGTTTCTTTATCTTCACTCGCAATTTGAACGGAAAAATTTGAATTATAGAAAAAGAAAAAAGCGATTCTCTTTCTATGCTTGATTGTTAATTTTTCAATTTTATCTGTATGATAGACTGACCAAGAATATGTAACAATTGTATCCCATTTAATGAATCGCTTAAAGCTGCATATGCCTTTTGGACTCAGTAAAATAGGCTTAAACTGCATAGTCAAAAAGATCAGTGATAAAGATGTGATCAAAACTGAATATATAATCATATTCGCATCTTGTGCAGTTTTAAAGTACCTAATCCATGTAGATATAAGTAAATAACACATTAGGATTGCCATAATAATAGAATCAGACCCAAAAACGGGTTCGATTTTAAATATAATCTGATTCATCTTAGAATGCTGAAGTCTTTCTATGATATTTATGGCAAAGTCAAGTAAGATGTAGCACATTAAGATATTGAAAACCAGATATTCGTAAAACATGTCCAAAATCCTTTCCCCCCTTCAAGTTTTAAACAAACAAACACCAGTTAATGCCATAATGATCAACTAAGCTCACCAATAGCTCGCTATAAAAACAAGGCCCTAATGGCGTCAAGATTTCTACAGTATCTTTCAATCATTCAACTTCTCTAACTTAATTAAGAAGATATTCTATCATATCTATTATCCACCAATAACCTATCGATTACATTAAAATAACATTAATAAATGCTTAATCCACTTATTTTTCCTAAAAAGACATTTAAATGTACTAAATCAAAGACCTGTATGCCATCGTATTCACGATCTGACATACAGGTCTAATTATTCGAGCCATTTTCTCATATAGTAACGTGTAAATCCTTCCTTATACGACGACTCACCAAAAACGTCATACCCAAGCCTTTTATAAAATTCTGGCGCTTGGAAGTTAAACGTGTTTAACTCAATTTGAGTACAACCTTTGCTGCGAGCTATTTGCTCTGCATCATTCATAAGAAGTCTACCATATCCATACTTTCTGTAATTGGGTTCGATCCAAAGTGTTTCCACATACATCATATATCTATAAATAACTGTCAGTATCCCACCAACCACTTTTCCAGTTTCATCTTTCACAAAAAGATTAATTTTTTCAGGTTCCTTTGACTGAGTGGAAGGCGCATCCATACGATTTTGTAATCGAAGTGCTTCTTCAATATAATCTGCAGATGTTTGATCCTCTGATGGTTCAATTCTTAGTAATGGTTCTTTTAAATTTTTATCAAACTGATTCTCCATAAGCGAACTCCAATTCTAACAACTTTTATTCCATTTATCCTTCCGGTATAATAAGACCCTTTTTATGGTAAGATTCAATTTTTTAGAAAACTTTTTTATAATCTTTTTTTATAATCTTTTTTTATAGAAAGCTTCTTACTTATATTGTGATTTCGATGATATTACCATCCGGATCTAGAACACTGCTCTCATAATAACCATCTCCCGTTTTTCTCGGTTCACCATATATGATTAATATAAAATGCCTTCATAACCTCAAGCTGATTTGTCCAAAGTGCAAAATGCTCTAATTTCATCTGTCTGATACTCCTTCTTAACTATTACAACCGTTTCGCAAATGCGATGACATTACCATCAAAATCAGCGCAATAGGCTGCATAGTCACCCCAATTTCTATTTTTGGCTTCACTAATTCCCCTTGCACCTAAATCAATTGCCTTATGATAATAGGCAACCGGATCATCTACATATAAATAAAGCTCACATCTTGGGTAAGCAGTATTTTGATTTGGATTATCTACATTCCCTTCTAGGACTCTAACGATGCCATCACCAGGTAAAAGGCCCAAACGCGTATAGTCATTAATAAAAATCTCCGTCATCCCCTCAACATCAAGATGAGGGCTACGATTAAAAATCGCTGTATAAAAATCTCTTGAACGTACTTGATTTTCCACATAAATTATAAAGATAAGCTCATTTGTGTTAATCATAAAACCTCCTAAGTGTTATTTCTTTGGCGCTCACGTTGCACACTTTAGAACACTCCATTAGAGTATTCGACCTCTAACGGCTAAACTCCTTCTTGAAATGAAAATGAAACAATTTTATAAATCCGAACTATAAATTTAAAACTCACTATTTTGTTCTTGATATTTTTCGCAACTTAGAGTACAATAATCAAGGAAAAAGCGAACAAAATACATTTGATGAATTTTATAGTTTGTCTATTTTCTTAAATTGGCGAAAATTTAACATTACATTTTGAGGGATCTCATTCATTTATATAATTTGACGATATGGGTCAAAAGTTTCTACCTAACACCGTAAATGTTAGACTATAAATGTTGCACATATTGTGCAGCATTTTTCTTTTTTTGCTCACAACCATTGTGTGACTGTTTTTAAGTTAAGGAGGAATCACATGAATACTGAAAATACGAACGTTCTTATAATTGGCGCAGGACCCGCTGGCATTTTCACCGCTTATGAATTAATTGAAAAGGGTTTTAAAGGAGAAATCACCCTTCTTGAGAAGGGTGTTTCTATTGAAAAAAGACACTGCCCAAAGGATAAAACAGGAATTTGTATAAATTGTAAGCCTTACTGTCATATTACAACAGGCTTCTCAGGCGCAGGCGCCTTCTCCGACGGAAAACTCTCTTTAGTAACTGAAGTTGGCGGAGATTTGCCAACACATTCTGGCGCCTCAAAAGTACAAAGCTTTATCGATTATACCGATCAAGTCTATCTAAAGTTTGGCGCAGACGAGAAAATTGAAGGCATCGACAATACTGATGAGATCAAAGAAATCCGAAGAAAGGCCATCTCTGCAAGTTTGAAACTTGTAGATTGTCCAATTCGTCATTTAGGAACTGAAAAAGCTCAGGAAATTTATCTTGATTTACAAAATTATCTGATCGATAACGGTGTTAAAATTCATTTCAGTACCATCGCCGAAGACTTTATTATCGAGTCAGGTGTCATTAAAGGTGCGGTCATCTCTGATTCAAAAACCAAGACGAATCAAGTAAAATTGTTGGCAGATAAGGTAGTCGTTGCAGCAGGTAGAAAAGGCTCTGACTGGCTCTTTCATATGTGTCAAAAACATGGCATTAATCAAGTAGCTGGCCCAATTGATATCGGTGTTCGCGTAGAAGTAAGAAACGAAGTTATGGAGTCGGTAAATAACGTGCTCTATGAATCAAAACTCATTGGCTATCCCAATCCATTTGGAGATAAAGTCCGTACGTTTTGTCAAAATCCTGGTGGCTTTGTTTCTCAAGAAAATTATGACGAAGGGATCGCTATCGTCAATGGGCATTCTTATAAAGAACTAAAATCCAATAACACAAATTTAGCCATTTTAAGTTCGCATCATTTCTCAGAGCCTTTTAATCAGCCGACGGAATATGGCAAAATGACTGCAAAACTCGTCAACATGTTAGGCAATGGCGCCATCTTAGTTCAAAGGTATGGCGATATTCTCGAAGGAAAAAGAACATGGCAGCACGAGCTTGATCGTTCCAACGTCATCCCAACTTTAAAGGATGCAGTTGCTGGGGATTTAACCTCAGCACTCCCATATAGAACCATGACCAATATCTTAAACTTTATAGAAGCTTTGGATAAAGTCGTGCCTGGATTTGCCTCTGGTGAGACTTTGTTATACGGACCTGAAATTAAATTTTACTCTAATCGCATCACAATAGATGACAACTTTGAAACCAATATCAAAGGATTATATGCTTTGGGGGATTCAAGCGGCTGGACAAGAGGTTTAATGATGGCAAGTGCAATGGGCGTTATGATGGGGCGCTACTTAACAGAAACAAAATAGTGTTCTAAAAAAAATCCAATAAATAAACCTGCTCTTGAAGGTAGACCAATGGTTAAACATACATTGATTTACCGTTCATAGGCAGGTTTTCTATTTTACTTAACACTATAGTTTTTGATATTATTGTGATATACCTATAGTCGTAATAAATTATAGTGATTTCAGATTACTTGCTTGAATACGCTTATACTTTGAACTTAGCAATCATTTCGTTTAGTTCTTTTACGATCGCATGGTTTTCTTCTGTACTGCCACTTACAAGTGAAGCGTTTTCCGCAACGGTTATGGTCATCGCTTGAATTCTGTCAATTTGCTCCGCTTCCTGCTCAGTCGCTTTAAAGACCTCGCTAACGCTAGTAGCAATCGTCGTCATCGAACTACTTAATTCCTCAGAAATCGCACTTAGTTCCAACATGATATCATTGAACACATTTGCATCAATATTATATTGATCACCAATTTCAATGAGCTTTTTATAGTCCTTCAAAACGCGTTCCTATACAAAAGTTAAAATGCTATTTGCATCAGTCACTAAATTGCCCACCGTATCTTTTATAAAATCCACAGTCACCCTTATACCGCTAACCATATTCGTGGACTCGTCAGCAAGTTTACTAATTTCACCAGCTACGACAGCAAACCCTCTTCCAGCCTCACCTGCTCTGGCAGCCTCTATAGAAGCATTAAGTGCAAGCAGTTGGGTTTGAGACGAAATTCTGAGTATGCCTTCAAGAAATTCGTTAATTTTATCCACTTCTTCTGCTTTTTTAATTGCTATTTCAAGTTTTTCTTTTACTTCCTCATAGATGCCAATCGCATCTTTTTCTGATAACTCAGCATCATTTTTAAGCTTTACAGCACGCTCGCTTACAGATGAAGCGTTAAGTGCGCCATCTGATGCCTTCGAAGCGACCACTTCAATGGCATCTCTCGCTTCATCGATCGTTTGGTTGACTTGATGCATAGAAGCGCTCGTCTCTTCTATAACAGCAGAAATATCTGTTACAGATAGTGAGGTTGACTCAGATGCTTCCTCAAGTTCTCCTGAACTCACACTAATCTCTTTCGCACTTTGATCCAGTTGTGTGGAAATTGACTTCAGGTTCGTTACCATTTGAATCAATTCACTTCTGACCTTTTCAAACGAAGCCGAAATGCCTCCAAGCTCATCTTTTGATAGAATTGACATTTTTTCAGAAAAATCAAGTGCGGCATATTTAGATGTTTCTTCTGTAATTTTCTTTAAATTTTTGTTTAATGGTAGGATTATAAAAGCCATAATGATAATCGAAAATACTACGATAACCGCAAGTGCAATCATAACATCTCTAAAAAGTCCTTGTTTAATAGCTTTTAAGTCATCGACATATACGCCTGAACCTACAACCCAACCCCAAGGCTCAAACACTTTTACAAAAGAAATTTTTGGCTGTGGTGCTTCACTACCAGGTTTTGGCCATTGATAATGTACATTGCCTTCCCCATTTGCTTTAGCAACATCTACCATCTCTTGGAACAAGTACTTGCCATCGGGATCTTGCATACTGAGAACATTGGTACCATCCAGTTCGGGTTTAATCGGGTGCATTAGCATGATGCCGTCTAGATCATTGACCCAAAAATACTCAACCTCTTCATATCTAAAGCTTTTAATGACTTCAAGTGCATTCTGTTTGGCATCGGCTTCACTGATTGCACCACTCTGATAAAAGTCATATTCACGTTGTATCTCAGAAAGCGGCAAATCCACTAACTGTTCAAGTTTTTGTACGGTTTTTTCTTCGATTAATCCATTGGCTTTCGGTAGCACAAAAATTAGGATGAAGCCCATGAAGACTGCTAAAATCAGTATGGCTAATGTAATTATTTTTGTCTTCAACTTCAAATTCTTCATATAATCCTCCAGGTTATTCTTTAGCGCAGTTAAACACTATAACAAATTAATACCCATTACAAACTTAAAAAATCACGCTTAAATATTATTATATAATATTTTTTATATATAACTAAGAATTTAAAACTATTATGTAAAAATAGCTATGCATATACAACAGAATATACATAGCCATTTGAATTTAATCATCTTCTATCACGGTGTGATACCAAGGCCTATAGTGCCTTCAAGTCTTTTGAGATATGCTGTACTTAAAATTTCTGTTCTAAATATTTTTGCTTTTTCAAGTGCCAAGTCATAACCGTATTCACTGACGATATCTTCATTGGCTTGATCTGTGACGAATGATTCTAAAGCACTGATTTTTTTATCGATAATGGCCAAATCATTTGCCTGTTTTAAAACTAGACGCTTTTGATACCAATCACTTTTTACAACTGATTCACGAGTAAATAAAGCTCTAAACTCAGGACTTTCTACCGTTTTACCCTCATAGGTTCCCTCGACCATAATATATAATAAGGCTTTCAGTGGCGGAATCGCATCGTTAACACTTCCATCCTCGAAATATGCTTTCGCTGCTTTTTCTTGCCCTCTTGTAATATTCTCAATGCCTTCCACAAAAGCATCATAATCTTGTAGCTCAGGTTTTAACAGTTCTTCACTAAACACAGTCTGCGGCTCATCAAAAACCTTCCCTAAAAATTTATATGAAAAAACGTTGGTCATGCGATACCCCAGACGACTTGCTTTAACAAGTCTTCCTTCATATTCAAAATCATCCATTTTTTCAAGTGCACCATCGCTGATCATTTGTTTTGGATTCCGTTCATCGGGTGTCATTCTCGACCACAACTCAGGAATTAGTATCGAAATATCATGATCCACTTTATACTTCGGTCCAATGTAACCTGCTGGTGTTGTGAATGCCTCATACCCACCTAGAATATAACTTAGCAAGGCGTTATTTAGATCATAAATCGGTAAAAGCATATTAAATGGTCCTTTAGTCAAAGCGCCTTCAGAACCTGCACCCGTCGTCGATGGTGACTTACCAGTTAAGCTGCTGATAAAGTCCATGAAGAGTTCTGGTAATTCTTGATAATGCAATGGATTGTAAACGCTAAGTGGTGGCACTTTAACGCCATTTTCAAGTCCAGGAGGATTATTTCTACGCCCAGGAAGGATGGCGTTTACAGGTGTAAGTACAGAGTCATGAAGTGTTATGCGCCTTGCCAATCTCGTTCCCATCTCTGCCGCATAGTTCATCACCGGATTCGTAAAATCTGTTCGATGCTCAAGATATCGAGGATTTTTACTTGGTAATCCGCTGACAAGTCTTGGTTCGCTGGATACGACACAGTATACATCATTTCCTGTTAGAAACGACTCAATGTGATTTCTAACTGGCTCGGTATAATTGACATAGGTGACTACATCCTCTTTAATCGACCATACATCATCCTTTGTTAAAGGCTGAAAATTCGTTGCGAAAAGTTGATCGCTTGAAAGATCCCGTTCCGCTCTTAAATCAAAGCCTTTGTGAATGGCATCGTCTGGTCTTTGGAAAAATCGATATTCGCAGTTAGCGACAAATTTATAACTCGGGTTATGATAGTAGGGATTGAGATGTTTTAATCTATCTGCTGGTATTAAGGTTGAGGCTGTTACATCGTCTTCCATTTGTAGTTTTTCACTTGGCATAAAATCCATACGCAGTTTAAAGATTCGCCATGCCTTATCGTCCTCAAATCCAACTCTTAAATACGAAGGTCGAATGGTTCTACCATCAAATTTCACTTCATTACCTGGTTTACCGTCGATCAAATCTACTGTAAAATGGCTCCGCCAATCCCCTTGCCATGACTGTTTGTAAAACCGCTTTACCATAAACACCAAAGATTTAATATAGTTTGGAATTTGTCTCAAATAGTCATTAAATGCATCCGAATAGGCTGGCGAAGGTGATAAGAGCTTAATCACCGAACCCAGAGTTCGATCCTTTGACAAAATAGACCTCGAAGGCCGTTCCCGATCCGGAAAATCACGCCATCTTTTTCTATAATCGAAGTTCAAAATTTCTTCTACTTGGTTTAAGTCCGCTTCTAGGTTATTGATATAGTAATTACCATATATTATCGCATTGGATATAGGTTTAGAGATCTCTGATTTGCCACCACCTGAAACGGTGCATGGCTTATGACAAAACGTCCCTTCAGCATCTGTACTGATTAACTTCCAAGCAGGTGCTGCAGGATGTTTTTCCATATGCAGTTTTTCCCCATTCGGCAGGATATAAATGGCTTCAGGTCGAAGCTTTATCGTATGCGTACGCCCTTGATACTGCCATTTGATTTCCGTTTTATTGAGATTGATTTCGATGTTTTCAGGGAGGTAAATCACATTCTTAAACAGCTTATCTATGCCATAATGCTCTGGCATCAATTCCATACGCTCTCCGATTCGACTGATCGCTTCATCAAAAGTATAATTACCTATGCGTTTATCATCACATGCGTTGAAATTTTCACCCACGTTTCGTCTTGGAAATGCTATCGTCCCTCCTGCATGCTCTTCTTCCACACCACCAAAGAGATTTGATGCAAAGCTAATTTGTGTTTTAATTTCCTTTTTTGAATAACCAAAGTAATTATCCGCAATTAATGTCACCGCGACACCACTCGCATCACGACAGGTGATTTTAAACGCTTGTCCTTCATTATAAAGCTCGTCCACCTCTTTATAGCACATTCCATCCCGCCTTTGACGATCAGTGGCTTGATCATAATGTGGGAGTCCCAAATCTTTCTTTCTCATAGTTGAAAGATGTGGTGCCAATAATATATAACCCGTATGCCCTGACCATCCATCTACGTCGAGGCCCGCATCATTGGCATGATAACTTGGATCACCTGAATTGCCAAAAACAGACTCTACAAAATCCAAGTTAGAAACCAAGCTACCAGGTGCAACAAACAAAACCTCCATTGTCTTTTCAAGTTCGACACCTGCTACTTCAGGCGAAACAATAGGTCTCACCGATAACGCTACAAAGGTTCGAGCTCTTTCTACATCCGATTGACCACTTGTAAAAGGGAGCTCTTGAAGTAACTCAGGCGGATGTATTGCTGACTCATAAAGATTTAGAAAAACTTCCTTTGGAACCGCCTTTTTATCGCCAGGAATTTTCATCCCCCCCTCAGCGATATGGAAGGAACCTTTGGTGGTCCTCCTATCATTTTTAGGATTATTGAGGATCCCTTGCTTGATACGATAGCTATGAATGTATTCATTCTTAAACTCATCTCGATCTGGTGGCAAAGAAAGCTCTCTTGCAAGACCATAGTGATCGAGATTAAAATATTCGCTGACTACCTTAGGTTGTAGCTCTACTTCAGCAAAATACTGCTCAAAAAAGGCATTAATACGTTTGTGAATGCCTATGGTATTCACGTCAACCATACGGTTTTTTTCTTTATAATCTTGGATAATGTCTGAAAACAGATTGATAAAATAGGCACCTGTGGTTTTATCTGACTCACCCTGATGATAGATAGGAAGCCCCATCGTCGCTAACTTAAAATTAATATACTTAATCCGATCTTCTTGTGTACTGGTGGAATGAATACTCCCATGTACCATCCCAAGTGACTTATAACTCATAGGCACCTCCTGTTTACAAATGCAATATTAAGTTTATTTATACATCATTATATTCCTTAGAATTTCAAAAAACAACCAAGTGCCTAGACACTTGGTTGCTAACTTATCTGTTGTGAGTAAAGGTATAATTATTGTTAGATACAGGCTATTTAATCGCTAGACTAACTCTATTTCATTGTTTTCATCCACAGTTTCATCCATTTTCTCATGGACCACAATTCGATTTTTACCACCTCGTTTTGCAAGATAAAGTGCCTCATCCACCAATTTGGTGACTTGCTTCGTCATTGTCCCAGCCGTTGGAATAAAACTAAAAACACCTATACTACAGGTTGTTTCGATAACAGCACTCTTTCGAGGATCGTAAATTCTCAGCTCTTGTGTTTCCTTTTTTATTTTTTGGGCAATTTGCTTCGCACCATCAGACTCTGTATCGAAAAGCACTAATAAGAACTCGTCACCACCATATCGTACGACAAAATCAGTACTTCGCTTAAGAATGCGCATTAACAACTCACCCAGCTGCTCTAGGTATTGATCGCCATAATGATGACCAAATCTATCGTTGATCTCTTTAAAATTATCAACATCAACCATAATTAAGCTGATCATAATTTCAGAACGAATCGCAAGTTGCATTTCTTCTTCAAGTCGCGTCATAAAGTATCTTCTATTATAAACACCTGTTAATGGGTCTTTTGTAGAAAGCGCTTCCAGTTGTTGATTGGCTACATTTAGCATGGTGTTGAGCTGAGCTAACTCATCATTTCGCTTCCGAATCACTCTACCCTGCCACAGCTTAAAGACACCATAAACGACAAGGGTAATTAATGCGATATACCCCATATATGCAAATGTTGTATTATACCAAGGCGTCGCTATCGATAAACTCATGGAAACAACATCCGAGGTGACACCTCTAGCCGTTTCAGCAAATACTTCAAGTGTATACTCTCCCGGTGGCAACTTAGAGTACGTAATATAATCCACAGTACCAGAATAGATCCAGCCAGTATCAAAGCCAACCATTCTATAAGTAAAAACAACTTTTTCAGGTGAATCAAAATCTAGCGCAATAAATTTAAACCCAAGAAGCGTTTCATCTTGTTCTAAATCAAGATGCATCCCATTAAAATGCTCCTTCTTATTATCATAAGGTGTTTGAAGTACTTCTACATCTGTTATATACACCCTTGGCGGTTTTAAATCGCCCTCAGTGATATTGCCAGGAATTACAGTAATGCCGTGCTGACCCCCAAAGTACATCTTGCCATCAGCATCCGCAAACTGTGCCGAGTTAAATTCATATCCGCCTATACCATCATCAGGCGTTAATGCAAAAATATCACCTGTTTCTGGAGACAAAATGGCTAGACCGTTTTGCGTAGAAGCCCATAAACGCCTATCAGAGCCTTCTAAAATACCAAGTACCACATTGCTCGGCATGCCATCGTGTTCAAGAAAAGTCCTAAAAGTACCATCTTCACGGTACTGTGTAATGCCACCACCGACGAGACCAAACCACAGACGGTCCTCAGAATCTTCGAAAATGACATGTATGGTGTTTGATGCTAAATGCCCAATATTTCCTTTTTCAGCTTTGATTACCTCAAAGCGGTCAACATCTTTTGACATATAATTTAGACCATTGTTTGTGGCTACCCAAAGTCTACCTCTATGGTCCAACTTGATATCATAAATTAAGTTATCAGAAATATAATGCTCTGGATCATCGTATCGATAATGGGTGTAGTGTCCATTGCTAAGATCAATCTTGAAAAGGCCATCACTGTGAGTCCCCACCCATAGATATTGGTCATCAACTAACTCCATGGCATACGAAATAACTCCGTTTGGTAAAGCAACCAGCGTACTGAAGCTATCTGTTTCTGGGAGGTACAGCATGATTTCATCCCCCACTGTAATTAAGAGCCTGCCTTTACCGTCTAGCATCATATCCACAATGTTTGTATCTGTTAACGTCCCTGGAACATCTGGGTCTAATTTATATTTGTGCACTATGCCATCTGTGTCGATTCGATTTAAGCCTTCATTATAAACCGCAACCCAAAGATTATCCAACGGATCTCTTAATATCGAATTTATCTTCCCTTGATCGATGGTGTTAGGATCCTCAGCGTCATGTGCATATTGTACGTAGTTCCGTTTCAGTGGGTTAACCTTGCAAACCCCACCGCCATTTGTGCCAATCCATAGCATCCCTGTATCATCTTGAAATAATGAATAGACTATGTTATGTGATAAGCCTCCAAGTTTTCCATTGCTTTCAAAATGATACCTTTCACCTTCAGCTGTGATGGCATTTAAGCCTCCACCCCAAGTGCCTATCCACTCAGTCATATCAGATGTAATCGCGTAGGAATAGATGCGATCGTCTGAAAAATGGTTAACATATTGCTTACCCGATTTAAGTTCAAGTCTAACGATCCCCTCATCCCATATGCCAAGTGTTAGCATGCCTGGTGTTTTTTCAGCTATGGTCATTACAGATAATCCAGGCAACTTGTAATCAGAGGCTTTAACCTTCATCTCATCAAAATCAAAATACAATAGACCTGCATAGCTGCCAAGCCACATCACGCCCGTACTATCCCAGTAGATATCTCGAATCACATTACCTGGAACATCATAAACTGTGTTCTCTCCTGTTTCAGGATTAAGTCGGTTGAGACCATCCAAAGTACCTACCCAAAGGTTGCCTAATTCGTCTTGATCGATTGCCACGACCACAGGATTAGAGAGACCGTTTAGTTCCACTGTATAGTTTGTAAAAGTTTCAGTGTCGATATCAAATCTTGAAATCCCCTGATAAGTACCGATCCAAATTTGGTTTTTCTCTGAATCATAAAATAGTGTTTGAATCAAATTATGTAGTAGTGAATTTGAGTTAAATGGATCATTGGAGTAGATTTTGAAACCTCTTCCATCATAGCGATTGAGTCCACCTTGAGTTCCAAACCAAATAAACCCATTTACGTCCTGAATAATACTGGATACCGAAAGATTGGATATACCTTCTTCACGACCAATAACTTCAAAAGCAAGCTGAGTGCCTTCTCTTATTAAGTCATTTTTCACCATAGCAAAATTTGCTGGATACATGACGATAGAACTCAATATAATGATCACTAGAACTGTTTTTTTTCTAAATGACTTTAACAACATATATTCCTCCGACTGCAATTTATATAGAAGTATCATTTACATTATGTTAGAAAAATTATAAACTAATAAGGGTTATCGCTTTTGATACCCTAAAATTACAGTTTCGTAACACTTGTTTGTTCAAGTGTTCTTACAGTTTTGACAGAAGAGGTAGACTTATGAAATTTAGTAAAAAAATGCTAACTGGCATACTTTTATGTACGTTAATTGCCATTCCAGCATGGTTTTTGGGAAAACAGTATCCCATCATCGGAGGTCCTGTTTTTGGCATCTTATTTGGGATGCTTCTAGCACCGTTCTTACCCAAATTTAAAATTCCCTCTGTTGAGTTGGGGGTAAAATACACTTCAAAAAAGATTTTGCAGTATGCGATTATTCTTTTAGGATTTGAGATGAATCTATTTAGCATCATCAAAGTGGGTGGGCAGTCACTTTTGGTCATGCTGTTTACTTTAACTGCTTCATTTTTAACTGCTTATGCCGTTGGAAAGCTTTTGAAAATTGATAAGGACACAACCATCTTGGTCGGTGTGGGGACATCCATCTGTGGTGGATCCGCTATTGCAGCAACAGCGCCTGTTATTGAGGCCAGCGATGAAGATGTTGCACACGCCATTTCAACGATTTTTTTGTTCAACATCATTGCCGTTTTCATCTTTCCTTGGTTAGGTAGAGCTCTTGGTATGAGTGATTTAGGCTTTGGCATGTGGGCGGGAACAGCCATAAATGATACGTCATCCGTCGTCGCAGCTGCTGCTTCATGGTCACTTGCTGCAGGAAACAACACTGCGCTTACCTTTGCTACAATCGTAAAGCTTACACGTACACTGATGATTGTTCCCATAACATTGGTCCTTGCCATTCAAACATCAAGACAAAAAAAACGCCAACAAACTGCTGGCGCAAATCACAATTTTAGCTTTAAAAGTGTATTCCCTTGGTTTGTCTTAGGCTTCATAGCAACCGCGATTATTGGTACTTTTACAGGGATTCCAGCAAAGCCACTCGGTCAATTAGGTAAGTTCTTTATCGTTATGGCTATGAGTGCTATTGGACTCAACACACACCTTAAGAAACTCATAAAAAGCGGTATCAGACCTTTGATCCTTGGGCTGTGTTGTTGGTTTGTCGTCGCAATTGTTTCGCTAATTGTTCAGACGGCTATGAACTTCGTATAAGTGGATCTCAAATACAGCACCTTTACTGTGATTTTTTGCTGTAAGCGTCCCACCTAATTGTTCAATCGCTTTATGCGCAATTGCAGTTCCAAGACCAAAATTGCCATCATTGCCTTTACTAAAGCGATCAAATATCCGTGGCAATATGGATTCAGAGATTCCAGGACCATCATCTTGAACAGTGATGGTCACTTCATTTTTTTGTGCGGTCACGTCAATAATTACATGTGAATCAGCATATCTTATGGCATTTGAAAGCAGATTGCCCACAGCTTTTTCTAGATGATCTTCTACAGTTACTATTTTTAATTCTTTTGGACAATTCAAAACAATCTGTTTGTGAATTTGAGTTGCAACCCCTTCATGTCTTTCAACTAGTAAATTTAAGAAATCAAAAAGCTCAAGCGTATCCTTTTGCACTTTTAGTCCGTTTGATTCTAATCGTGATAATGTAATCAACTGATCGACGAGATGCTTTAATCGAAGGCTCTCATTTGCTATGATTTGTGCCGGCTTTTGAGGGTCTTCAAACACACCTGTAACGATGCCCTCTGCATAACCTTGAATCGACATCAATGGCGTTCTTAGATCGTGACTGAAATTCTGAAGAAAATCAACTTTTGATTGTTCTTTTACCTCTAGTGATTCTCCCATCTGATTCAAATCCAATATCAGTGTATCGAGTTCATCTGTATGCGTTTCCAATACAAGTGGCGTATAATCATTGTCTATAATGCGTTTACTATATTTTGATATTTCCTTCATCGGCTTTGTCACTCTACTCGCCACCGAGCTCGCGATTAAAGTGCCTAGAATAGTGACTCCTGCCATTATCATCACCAATAGTATGTTGATTCGTCTTACTAGTTTTTCCATGCCTTCAAGCGATGCCACGATGACAAGATATTGGGTTCTTGAAGCTAGTTTTGATTCATTAAA
>DJWQ01000170.1 GCA_002441045.1 Firmicutes bacterium UBA6226
AGCTGATGTTTGTGCTGCTGTAGCCGATGATGCAGCTGACGTAGCTGATGTTTGCGCTGCTGTCGCAGAATTGGCTGCTGCGGTTTGAGCACTTTGAGCATCATTTTTAGCTGTTAATGCTGCTGTGGCGCTGTCTGCTGCTGATGTGGCCGATGATAGTGCTGATGTTGCCGATGATGCAGCGCTATTTTTACTATTCGTTGCAGAAACCGATGAAGCGGACGCTGACGTGGCAGAATTAGACGCTGCTGTAGCCGAAGATGCCGATGCAGTTTGAGCACTTTGAGCATCATTTTTGGCCGTTAATGCTGTTGTCGCACTATCTGCTGCTGATGTGGCCGATGCTGCCGCAGAATCTTGTGCCGTTTCGGCATATTCCATCGCATTAGAGGACTCTACATTCATAGCATTTATAGAGTCGTGAATAGCACTCCTGACTTCTTCCCCATAAGTTGCAGATAATATTTGAGCCAGATATGTGTTAACGTCTGCCAATTGATATCACCTCCTTATTTGCGCTAAGTTATACTGTTTAAACTATTCGCCATCGTTATAAAATAACTACCTAAAACTGGATCGCCACTCGACTTATTGGTTATCCCCGTGGAATACATGGACCCTATTGCAAACCTGGCCTGGTTAAATCTTACTGATGTTAAAGTTTTGTCACTGCTGGTCATCTTATTGAAAGTGGTCAATGCGCTACCGTATTTATACACCTCAAATGCCGTAATTCTATCTAAAAAGGCGTTCCATCTGGAGTAAGTTAGAGTTGTTAGGCTCCCATGATTATTGAAAGCGTTCAATTCGGCAGTAGTCCAAGTCCAATTTGAAGGTCTATTGGCTGCTAACGTATTATAAGATTGACTGTGAGTAGCTGAATCTGGATAAGTATAACTCCAAGCATAAACATTTATTGTATAAGAAGTGTCTGGAGTTAATCCTGTATAAGTATAATCCTGTGAATTTTGAGCATAATTACCATTAATATCAATGTGATACCCATCTGCACCAGTTACAGAATTTACTTGCACTCTTATCCAATCCATCCCTGTAGTTACAGTTACAGTAGGAACTGGTAAACGAGTATAATACCTTTTAACTTGTGTTTGTGTGATCTCGTAACCTGCTTGGTCATAAAAAACAGCAATAAACTCGTAGAAACCGTAATTAGGAGGGTATAAATTACTCGCAGTAGCAATATTTGTTATCCAGTTTGTGCTTCCACCGTAATAAGATTGATTACTAATTTGTGTATCGTTGCAAAATATTTTACAAGTATAAGCTGGTGTACTACCTCCATACCATGCATGAACTGATATACTATTTGTTGTTTGTGAATCACAAGCAAGGTTAGAAGGTGGAATACCAGTCACGGAAAAAGTAGAAGAAGTATACGTTGTAGACCCTATAGTGAATTTTACATAGTAATCACCATTTTCAACAATTTCATCTTGACCGCTTAAACCAAGACTTCTTTGTGTAGCATAGCTGACCCAACCAATCCATACAGTAAAATATCCCCAACCACCGCTAGGAGCAGTACCCCCATAAAAGGTAAAAACACAACGATTATCTCTACTTCTATACCATCTGGCAACAACTGAAGAACCTTCGGGGATATTACCAGTATAAAGGGCAACTACAACTTCATTATCAATACCATAATGGGCTGGAGCAGTAGCATTACCATCATTCAATCCGCCTATATTTGATAAATCAAAAGAAGACGTAGGATTAGATATCGACCAGGGAGCATCGCCAATAATTGAAGAAAGCACACTAGATAAATAGTTTGGTATACTTTGACCAAAAACAGTTAAAGTTCCGGACTGTCCGGTTATTCCTTTGCCTATTGTTATTGACATTTAATCGCCTTCTATTCTTGTGGTGGAGTTATAGGCGCTGATCCTGCACCGCCGCCATAATTTGCTTTCATTAAAATTCGCCACCTTTCCCGATAAATCACTGTTGAATCTCCACAAAATGTATGTAATAATTTCTAAAAGAGAAGGGAGTTGGTATAATGTTCCAAAAAACAAAGTGTTTTCTTGTCGGCCTTGTCGTCGGTTTAATAATGGCCACCGCCACCTTTGCCATGGCTGCTAATCCAATCAAACTCATTATCAACAGTCAGGAGATTCAATGTGACGTGCCACCTCAAAACATTAATGGTCGTGTTTTAGTTCCAGCCAGATTTGTTGCGGAATCCCTAGGTGCTAATGTAACATGGGATGCTGATAAGAATGCGGTTGTGATAACATCAGCTGCACCTTTGGTGGTTGAAGAAAAAAATATTAGCTCTCCAACCGTGGAAGCTGGAGAGCAGGGAGTTAAAGAAACAACCTTCAAAGGATTGAAGGCTATTGAGGTTGATGGGAAAATTTATTTTGGTTTAACTGAATGGACAGATAAAATGCGCAAAACCGGGAAAGAAGTGAAAACGACATTTAGTGATAATGTTTTTAATGTTTTGATAGATGAGCAAAACATTTTTATCCTAAAAAAAGACGCAATACTTTATAGAGAGATTGTTTACATTGATAGTGAATACTATATCGATTAACCAAATACAGCGATTGGGGTTCCAACATCTCCTTTTGTTGCTACTTCATTATCTGGCGAATTAGAATTTCCAATATAAACACCAAACGCTGGATTAATAATAACGTTTCCCATTGCGGTTATACCTAAAGAATCACCAATTGTATAAAGATAGCAATTGTCTTTTAAAAATATATGTTTATCTTTTGATTGAACATATTTTCCCAAATATATATTATTACCTACTTTCAAATCCGTACCGACATCAATCGTAGTGTCCGAAGAAATTGTCCCGCCCCTAATGTCTGGGCTTTCTATAGTTGTCTGCGTGATCTTAGTCTTAGTAATATACGACGGAAGATCACTGGCTGGCAGTGCCCCAATATCCTCTGGTGAAGTGGGTATTTGTCCAATAGATGCAACACCGTCTGGTAAGTTATCCCATGTGATAACACTGCCTGGTCCCATGATAACATCACCTGTGAAACTACCTTTTGTGGCTGTTAGCTTACCGTCAGTATCGACCTTGAACGCCCCGTTATTAATATTTATAGAGCCCTTTTTAAAGGTTAATGTTCCCGTGGAAAGATCAAAAATAACATTTCCATCTATATCTTGCAGTTTTCCAGTTTTGATTAGGTCGGCGTTAAATATTCCAGCCGTAATAAAATCGGCCACAATAGCACCGTCCATAGTCATAGCTAATCCAAAGGTTTCACCGCCATCATTTGAATACGCAAGCCCGTTGATATTCCATTTCCAAAGTTTAGTAGCGACTGTATAATCTTTGTCGTTTGAAATATACATAGTATTGGTTCCATATTGGTCTTGTGTAATAGTGATATACCCATTGGTGGCCATGTTCATGATTTGAGTGGCGTTTTCTTTGGCTTCTTTTAAAACGCTTTGAGCTTTTTGAAGGTTTTCAATTTTCTGCAAAATATTAGTATTGGTTTGGTTATTAACGCTCGTCAAGGAAGTTTTGATAGTATCTCCAAGTTTAAACAGTGTTTTCTCCGGACTATCAAGTGGAATTTCAAGCTTAGTAACTGGAAAATGTCGATCCATACCGTGGGGTTTAGAGATAACTCGAAGCTCATCGAGCAACTTAACTGCCTCATAATTCACATCTAAATAATGCAAATCCAAAGCACTAAGTTCGATAGACATATTGTCGAACTGAATATCGGAAAGATAAGCTTCGGCTTTAGACAATAATGACGATGCCGTACTTACATCATCCCAATGAATAACTTTTTCGATCCATCCGTATGAAGCCACTGCTTCGCTCGATTGCACGTAAAGACTGCCGTTATTCACGCTCTCCACGGTTAGGTAAGCATCTAGAGCCTCAATTGGGCTTTCATCCAATCGATTACCAAGCGGAACAATTACTGTAGCAAATTCCGTTAGATCCCATTTGCGTGTAAAATCCAGAAGGTTCTTGCCAAATTCGATTATCTGGCTATTAGTGTTGGGGTAATCTGCTAAATAATCTAGATATCTTACGCCATCAACTTTACGAATTCTGAGATGTCCCCCAAGCTTTTTTACAAGCTTTTCATTGATACACTCTATGGTTTTTTCGTAATTAGTGTAGCGATATAAAGGGTCATCAGAATCAGTAACCGTTACGCTGCCAATGGTAAATTGCTTATCGTCAGCCACCTTAGAATTATGGATGTTTATCAAAGTTTCTAAAAATCCTCGAACCGTTTGCCCATAATATTCAGCGGGGGGTTGTGTACTATCATTTAAAAATGCAAGCTCGCCCTCACAATAAAGAACTCTATTATTCCAAAAGTCTTTATCTTCGGATAATACTCGACCGGCCCATATCTCTTCGCCATTTTTATGAACCGAAATATCACTTACCATTCGAACTATGGTACCGTATCCGATGTTCGATGGCGGCAAAGTCATTGATAGGGAACCGGCTGAGCTGTCTTCAAGCGTTAACTTTGGATCTATAATTTTCATATTGTCGAGAGCAAAAGCATCATTGTATATACAAATACCATCGGCATAAATCGAATACATGATCACAACCTCCCTTGTCTAAAATTGATTGATACAGTACCCGTACCAGAAACACACTTGAGATATACGGTTACAGTATCGCCAAGAAACAAAAATTCGGGAATCTGTGTTGTTCCATTTTGAACTAATTTGGTGATATCGATCCCTAATTCGTTGTTGATGAAACGGATATACATACCATTTCCCGATACAGTACTAACAATAAACGACGGACAAACTGGCGCCCTACCAAATAAACCTTTTTCAAATGTGTGAGCTTCATAAGATTCTGTAACTGGAATATTTTTAAACACATTCGCTGGAATAATTCCTGTGTAAAAGTTGAAAATATCCCATTCCCAGTCATCTAAAGACGCACGCGAAAGCCATTTATATGGCCCAAGACTATAATCGACAACAATTTGAGACCGATCTTTACTGCTTTTCCATTCGTTTATTGTAAAACGTCCTTCATAAAAATACTCTTTGTCATCTTCGAGAATGGCTCGCATAGTTTGCCCGTGTAAATAATCCATAATATCAGAATAAGCTTGGTACCATTCTTTATAGCCGTTCATAACAATAAACTCAATGCTGCCTTCACGGTTTTCATAAACCGGATACCCGGTGAGTGATTCTGATAAATCTATAGAACCATCTGCACCGGGTATATCTAAAATCTTTCTTTTCAGTGACGGAGGATTAAATACCGGACGCGAGGAAGGAACAATGTGCCAATCGTCCCACGTATTCTTATCTCCGAAAGTAATTGAATGGTACAATTGTTAAATCCCCCTTCCTTCGTAAATTACTCGTTGCCCAAAAGAAGAATCTAAAGGACCTACTAAGGCTCCAACTAATGTACCGGTATCCATCACGATCTTTAATTTACTCATGGTATTAGCCAAAACCGACATGTCATTACGAAGTTCTCCTATCGCTTTAACCACATTATCGTTGTCTAATATGATGTTACTTTGATTATCGGAAGCCAAATTATTCATACCCATTCCGGTTTTTCCGGCTAATTCGATTGATCTTTTCGAGTAAAGCAATCCGTTAATTTCGTCAGCGCCACTTGTTATAGCGGACAGATCAAGTACTGGTCGGATTGTCGGCTCCATATCCATATC
>DJWQ01000086.1 GCA_002441045.1 Firmicutes bacterium UBA6226
GTATCTAGTTTTAAGAAATACTGATATAGACCTGCACCAAACGCCCAAAGAATCAAGTTCTGGATGCTATAAAGATCGCTGCCCCCTCTTCTCTTAAGCAAAAAGTAATCCGTTAGTAAGATGGCAAACATAGGTGCAAATGCAGATCCAATTAGATAAAGAAAGCTTTCATAGTAAGTGGTTGGAATCATAATCGCTAAAAGTGCACCAATACCACAGATGATCAGTGCCACGGTTTTCTCGTTTACTTTTTTTAGTGTGATAAAGCTAATCGCACCAGAATAAACATCTAAAAATGTCGTTGTAACAGTTGAAAGTGAGATAACAAGAAGCGCTAAAACAGGTAATCCAGCAGCAGTTAGGAGTTCACCGATATCACTTGTCCCCGCATATAGCGCAGCGCCAAGTCCGATGGCATACATAAAAATACTACCTACGGTATAGCCGAATGCACTTGCGATTGGACCTGATTTTTTTGAGCTTGCATACTGCGTATAGTCGGAAATTAGAGGCAGCCATGAAAGTGGCATAATGATACTGAGTTCAAGTGCCAATCCAAAGGAGAGCGTTTCATCCGAGAGCATTGGTGTTACACCACCTGAAAAGGCTTTAAAGCCTAGGTAGATGCTCACTAAAAAAAGTCCTGTAACCGCAATCAAGTTAAGCTTCTTAAGTCGATCAAATCCAATACCGATCCAAACCGCTATTAAAATGGCAATAAATAGACAAAGTAGAATTTGAAGACTTGAACCAATAGACGTGATAGAAGCCAGCGAAGGCATTGCTGTTAGTACACCGCCTAGGGCACTGGCACCGCTACTGATCATAACCGCTGTCCAGCCGATGAGTTGAACAACATTGAGTATTGCGAATAGTGGTAAACCGTATTTTCCAAAGCTGAGTTTGGATGACTCGATTGCCGCAAGATTTTCACGTGCTCCTATGGCACCAGCGAGCCATAAGATGCCGCCACCAATTAGATGTCCTATAATAATGGCGAGAAGTGCTTTCCCAAGTCCAAGTGGAGCAAGTAATGCGCCTGTGAGGATTTCAGCGAGTGAAACTGCTGCTCCAAACCATAGGATGCTTAGGTTAAAGTTAGATAGTGATGTTTTGTGTGTCATTCTTCCTCCTATTACGGGAAAGGAAGAAACAATTAAATTTCGTCAGATACTAGATGTAAACCAAACAGCTGTATATCTAGCTGCTTACAAGTAAGTCTGAGACAACATGAAAATCTTCGGACATAAGTCCTCGGATGTTACCACAAATAAGATTATGGCAAAATAAAAAGGTGCACCCAATACTAGGTGCACCCATTCAATCTATCATGTCGCTTCCCTACGTTGGCATTATCCAAATCAGGTACGGTCGAAACTCTCAGTTTCCTCTCAGCCCATTTATGAGCTCCCGAATTATTAAATTCGCCTTATTATAGCATGTGGTTCTCTTTTGTGACAAGTTAAACTTCCGAAGTATTTACTTGATAGTAAATTTCTAAAAGTGTAAACTTCTCTCTGTTTTCTACATAGTTGCCCAAAATTCTACCCCATAATAGGTGCTTTGGCATATAGTCCAACTGTTTGGTATAAATTTCAAAACGTTTGATAAGCGACGTAAAATCGAAGTTGGTTTGATTGGATAATGCATAGATTTTAAGCGTATCTGATGCGGGTATAACGTCAAAGGAATCAATACTCTTATGCGGACAAGTGTTTAACATTTCTTCTGTGATGGCAATCCCCCAATCAAAGTGTGAAGGATCCTCTGAGTTAAGTTTAAAGCTATAACTAACTTCAGGAAGCTGATTCATCCAAAATGCAATATCCTCTACTTCATCGATTAGTAGATTTTCATCGGTTTGAATCATACGATAAAGTGGGCTTTGTGTAACTCGTTCAGGCTCAAATGTAATGTTAGGCATACTAAAATCAGAAAGTTTATAAATCTGAGAACGACTTAATATTTGATTAAGCGTCTGTAAATGCTTTTGAACTTGCTTCAATCTATTGATTTCAGAAGTCACATGATCGACTTGATTTTGCAAAGTCGTATGGTACTTACTTTTCTCAATGCCAAGCGAAAGCTTTGCAGCTTGATCCAATGAAAAATCAAGGCTCCTGTATCTTCTACATGATAGAAGTTCTCTCACATCGAAGTCGTCATAATATCTATAGCCATTGTTTTCATCTTTTTTAGGTTCGACGACACCATACTTCTCGTAAAGTCGTAAAGTGTCAGGGGTTAAGCCTATTTTTTCAGAGAATGCTTTAATCGTGTATTTCATACTTGCCTCCACGTTTATTTTAGCGAAGAGCTGATAGAAATTCAATGCAATGTAAAAAGAAAAATAATTTTGTTAAATTCTTGACATTGGTGTTGCACCAAGGTTTATTCTATGGAAAAGACGGCCGTCTAAGAGAATATGTTAAATTTATATCAGGAGGATATTGTGAAAAAGTTAAGCAAAAAGGGGTTAATCGTACTTTTAAGTTTGATGCTCGTATTGAGCTCACTTAGTGGTTGTGCAAATGACGCAACACCTACGACAGAAGCATCTACAACAGCTGAGACAACAGTCACTGATGGTGGCATACGCTTTAACGCAGGTACTTATACAGGAATAGCTGAAGGAAAAGAAGGTGTTATTGAGGTTTCGGTTACCTTCTCTGAAGATAAAATTGAATCGATAGAAATCGTTAGTCAAACAGAGACTGCTGGTATCGGTGCTGAAGCGATCGAAAGATTAAAAGAAGATATCGTCGCATACCAGTCTTTGGGATTAGATGCCGTATCAGGGGCTTCAGAAACAAGTGAGGCTTTATTAATGGCAGTATCAGAAGCAGTAAAAGCTGCTGGTGGTGATGTGGATGCTTTAAAGGCGGTAGCGATTGAAAAAAGTAATGCAGGTGTGACTGAAACCCTAGAAGCAGACATCGTGGTTATCGGTACAGGTGCATCTGGTGTTTCAGCTGCAGTTTCAGCTGCTGATGAAGGCAAAAAAGTAATTTTAGTTGAGAAAACTGCTACGGTTGGTGGTGCGAGTAACCTTTCTTGGGCGGGTAAATTCTACAACTCCTCTGCTTCTGTAACAGCGGGCTTAAACATCGCGGTTGAAGATGAGATAGCAAACTGGATCGTAAACAATCACTGGCGCGTAGATGCATCTGCAATTCGCCAATATGTGGTAAAATCTGGCGAAACCTATGATTGGTTAAATGAAAAAGGCTATACAACGACGTTTATTAATTTCTTTGGAGAACCGCTTCACATGCTACCAGCTTATGAGACACGTCAAGGGCTTTTAAGAAATATGATCAGTGAATCTGTTGAAGCAAACGGTGGACAGTTATTAACTGAAACGACTGGAAAATCTTTAGTGACCGATGCAAATGGCAATATCACTGGGGCAATTTGTAAAAAAGCAGATGGTACTACTATTGAAATTAAGGCAAATGCAGTTATCCTTGCAACTGGCGGTTATGCTGCCAATGCTGAAATGGTAAAAGAATTATTTGGATTTGAAGGTGTAAACGGTGGTTTGGGTCAAAACGTTGGTGAAGGCTTAGAAATGGCATGGGCAATCGGTGCAAAAGTACCTGATAATATCGGTGGTCAAATGCTTCACCAAACCTTGGCTTCAGCTACTGCTGATCTTAAAAAGTCATATGAAAGCTTTGAAGCAAGCTATCCGTTGATGTTAACTTACCTCCCTACTTTCATGAATGTCGGCCCATCGGGTGCAAGATTTAGAGATGAAGCGGCGACGTTAACAGCTGTAGCTGCAGCTAATACAAGTGCTTTCAACGGTCCGTATCACTATGTTATCGTATCAAAATCTCAAATCGACGCTTTAATCGCTTCTGGTATGACAGGTGTTGGCGCAACGAGATTACCTGGTATGCCCCCAGAGTTTTATGCAGATTTCGCTGCTCAATTTACACTTGATACACCATGGGCAGATGCATATGCTATCTTTGATCAAATGGTTGCAAATGGGGATGGCTTCAAAGGTGATACACCAGAAGCTTTAGCTGAAAATGCTGGTATGGATGCTGAAGTTTTCGCAGCGGCATTTAACCAATACCAAGAAGCGACTAGCACTGGTGTAGATTCTGCTTTTGGTAAATCAGCAGATTACCTTTTATCAATGGGTGAAACGGGCCCTTACTATGCCATCAAAGCTGAAATCAACAACCTCGGATCAGTTGGTGGACTACTGGTCAACTCAAGATTCCAAGTATTAAACGACAACAGAGTACCGATCAAAGGTCTCTATGCAGTTGGTTTAGAATCAGAAGGCGTATTGTTCAATGACACCTACGTTGGAAACGGCGTCGGCATCGGCTACTCATTTACATCAGGCAGATTAGGCGGAACCTTCGCTGCAGAAGATTTAAAATAATTTTAAAGCAATAGCAATGTAGAATAATAAGCATAAACCTCCAATTTAGCGGAACTAATTAAGCTTTTAATTAGCACCTCTATTTGGAGGTTTTTAGTTATAATTGTATAAACTTAGGAATTACAATTGATTTCTAATAATTATTGTCTATCAGTCATGCATTGTCAAATTATTTGCTAGGAATCATATGTCATAATTGAGCGTATAAATAACTTTTGGAAGAGGCTCCGCAACGAAGTGAGGACCGGTCCACTGTAAAAAGTTATTTATACGCTCAATTACAGTTATATTACTTAACTTGCAGTTAAATCTTTACAGTGATATAATAAAAATCCTTTCGACAAAAACTAAATATTACCTTAGGAGGCACAATGATTGAAATTGAAAATCTTTCAAAAGCATTTCGAGTTGCCAAACGTAAACACGGATCTCTACTTCGGCGCGAGCACGAAACCGTTCATGCGTTAACAGATGTATCGTTCAAGGTGAATTCTGGCGAAATCGTCGGTTATATCGGACCCAATGGTGCCGGTAAATCCACCACTATTAAAATCATGAGCGGTATACTGGTTCCAAGTTCGGGGAAATGCCAAATCCTTGGTTTGACACCTTGGAAGTCTCGTATCAAGCACGTTCAAAATATCGGTGTGGTATTTGGTCAGCGTACACAGCTTTGGTGGGATGTCCCTGTACTGGATTCATTTAATCTCTTGAAGGACATCTATAAGATGTCAGCTACGAGCTACAAACGTTCACTGGATGAACTGGTGAGCACCTT
>DJWQ01000052.1:0-6961 GCA_002441045.1 Firmicutes bacterium UBA6226
GCAAAATGCTTAAAAATATGGTGTAAATCTTCACCAAATTCATTTAAATAATAGCCTTCCGCCTCTTTTTTATCGATGACATTACGCTCTAAAAGTACCTTAAGTTTTCTGTTGAGCTCAGTATTACTTAAAAAATCGATCTGAGATAAAATCTCATTATAACCATGATACCCATTTCCTATAGTAGAGATGATTTCTGGAATCCATCTTAATCGAAAAATATCGTGTATGAGTTTAAACCCTTCTGTCATAGTCGTTTGTGGTTTCATTTCGTTCTCCTAAAAATTCTATCTATAAAATATATACTTCCAATAGAATAAGTAACAATTTTGTCTCTTTTTGTTTTTTTCAGTATAACATATAATTTAGTAAATGAGAAACGTTCTTACTAAACTTTAACCCAACTTTCTCTGTAATTTGATTACAGGAAAAAATCAATAATAAGTTTATACTATAAGCAATTGGTAATTTC
This sequence comes from Firmicutes bacterium UBA6226, assembly GCA_002441045.1. The sequence goes on from DJWQ01000052.1 coordinate 473, forward strand.
TTTTCTTACACTACACTATTGAGGAGGATTAACATGAAAAAAATCGAATTAATGAATCAATATCTATCCAATCAAGCAGTCATCAATTTCAAACTCCACAGCTTACACTGGAACGTGGTGGGCATAAACTTTATGGCTATTCACAACTTTACTGAAGCACTTTATAATGACGCTTTTGAAAAACTGGATGCAGTAGCTGAGCAAATTAAAATTCTAGGCGAAACACCTTTGAGCACTTTATCAGATTATCTAAAGCACGCTACTATTGAAGAGCTACCTGGTAAAGATTTTTCAGCAAAAGAAGTCGTTGCCTATCTTCAAGAAGATCTTAAAAAGCTTAAAATTCTCGCTTTAGAAATTAGAGGACTCGCATCCGATGAAGATGATTTCGCAACCGCTAATATGATGGAAGATCATGTAACTGGCTATGATAAAAACCTTTGGTTTTTAGATAGTATGTCTAAATAAACAAAAGCCTGTATCGATAAGATACAGGCTTACTTTTTTTAATAGAACGAACTAAAAAGTGGTGCTAATAATGCCCCAACAAATAAAAACCATAATACGATACCAATTAAAGTAACGATAATCATTGCTTTAAAATAATTAGCCTTGCTTGGATTACTACCACCACCAAATGCCCACACAAAAACCATAATAAAATTTACGATAGGAATCATTAAGATTAGCAATGTTACAATCCAATCTTTTACACTGACGACATCTGTGTTTGATGCCCCTTTTGCTTCCCATTTTTCTTGCTTGTTACCATATTCATCTCTGGTAATGTTTTGATCCATAAGATCCCCCTAATTATGTATTCCGTATTTGACGGTTACTTAATTATACTAATATTATTAAGAAAATGAAATAAACATTTTGAAATAGTAACTATAATTTTCTTACTTTTTATTACTATTAAAATTCAAAAGCCTGTCAAAGTAAAAGTACCCAGACAGGCTTCAAATTTTATTTTACTGTTAATGGCTCAGTAGCTTCAAGCGTAATCATTTGTTCATCCACTGAAAAACTAGTAAAGAACTTAAATGTATAATTACCTGCTGGAATCCTACCGCCCATCATATCACTATAGTCGAAGTCATCAGTATAAAGGATCGTTTCACCTGCTGCCATTGGCACTTCTGTGATCATCTCGATAAAGCTCTTATTGGCTGACCATGTTAATACCGTTTCACCTGCTGCATCTAAAATTTGATAATCAAATCTTTGACCTGACATGTAAGTTAAATTAAGGTCTTCAGCACCTATGTTTGTAAACTCAAAATTAATCTTTAAAATTTCACCCTCTTCTAGAAGCGTTAATTTTGATTCGAATAATTCTTCTGGATTAATCATTGCGCCACCAGCTGTAGTATCTTCTTCGGTTGTTTCTTCATCTACAGGTTCACTCGTCAGCAAATTGGGATCCTCAATGGTCATATCTGGCGTGTCATTCTCAGTTGTAGTTGCTGAATCTGCTGGCACTTTGCTTGTACCACATGCAGTTAATGCAAATACGAGTACTAATATTAGCAACAAAGTATATACGGGTCTTAATCTCATTTTCTTAATCATATGTCTCCTCCTAATTGATCAACTTATTTTGATTGACATATTATTAAGACGAAAAATCCAGCATCAAAGTTCCATAAATCTCTAATAGCTATATTTCTAAAGCTCACTTTATGCTAAAAATATTGCTATGAGTGGATACGCTTACCGTCAAATTCATCATCTATCTCGCCATACCAAAAACAGCACCAGAAACATATGGAATCAACCAAATCAGCCAAACGATAAGGCTAAATTTATGAAAATTCGCCTTCGCTTTTGTGTCGTTTTTAACCAGAACCACTGTCGCCCATAAAGCATGGAAAAGCATCAAGACGATTGCTATTAATCCTGTAATGCCATGAAAATTAAGTTTAAAGCCATCTCCTGCAATTTGACTCATCAGCGTCGTGCCAATTGTATCAAAAATTAAACCGATCCAAAAAATCGTTAGATGCGTCTTTGTAAGTGTTCCTTTTAAACGCTCTCCCCATACACCTATGGTATAAAAAACAAGCGCTAACGTAATACTGATAATTGCAAATGGTAACATACTATTTCCTCCAATTTCATTCCCTTATTCTCTAAGTGTAGGATACCATCTCATTATAAATGAAATTGAGTCAACTTGCATCAATTAAAATTATATTTTACACAATTAATCAGCATACTACTCGTCGCTTACCTAATTTGTATCACCTTTAATCTAAAACTATCATATTACGCCATTCGTTCGGGTGCAACCTGATAACCAGCCGCCTGATAATTGATAATGCCTTTACCACTTGTGTAATCCGATAGATCCACCTCATAATACTGGCAGGTTTCAAGGGGTAAAATCCCTTTAATAATAGCCATTTCTCCCTTAATCATCGGCTCCTCAAAAGTACCTCTCATCTTTAAAACATCAGCAATCGCCCTGCCGATTAAGAGCTGAGGCACCAAAAGTTCGTAACGATTAATCGGTTCAAGTTTCACACCTTCGGCTTTACCAATAGCTAATTGAGCCACTTGCTCTGCTACTTTTCTAAAATCTGATGGTGTACTGTTCACACTATCAAATTCCGAGTAGACAAATCTCACCTTAACATCAGTTACCTCTAGATGATCCTTCCCCTTTTTAAGTCCAAAGATACAGCCCTCTCGAACCGCATTTTGAAACGGTTTTTTAAGATCGCCGAAAGACACCTCTGTCTCGTATACGATTCCTTCACCAACCTTTAATGGCTCGATAACAAGTCCCACCGTCGCTGGCAAAAAATTGTCTGCCTTGTACATATAAAGACATGCCTCAGTGGTATTTTTTATACTAGAACGATAAACGATTTCAGGCTCTAAAATCTGTGTTTTGATATCAAATCGCTCTATTAAAAGCTGTTCAATAATTTCTTTTTGTACCATACCAAACAGCTTTAGCTCAATCGCTTCCGTCTCGGGATGGATCTCAAACCCTAAAAATGGATCTTCATCCGTCAACTGCGTTAAAGCATCGCAAACCGAACGTCTAATCGCCAAGTCATCAGCGACAACCCTTGCTCTCAGTGTAGGTGAAGCAATATGCACCACCTTTCTTTCTACTGGTAGTTCTCCAAGAACATCCCCAACATTTAATGCGTCCGTATAAAGTATGACCACATCACCTGCACTTGCAACATCCTGTCTTTTAAGTTTGATACCACATAGCCCATCCATTTTAAGGATTTTATACTCTCGTTCCTCACCGCATATAGGATAAGTTTCTCTTAAAACCAGCGTGCCTCCAAAAAGACGCGTAAAGCAACGTCTATTGCCGTGGTTATCTCTATCGACCTTGTAGACGATTCCCGAAAGTGCTTCCTGTATCACTGGTTTCACCCACTCTGAAAGCAGCTCAAGTAGCGGCTCTATCCCTAGTCCAAGTAAAGCGGAGCCATTCAAAACCGGAAAGAGCTTATTTTGGTTGAAATACGTCTTAGCTTTTCCAGAAAGCATCGCTGGCGTTATCACAGTGTCGCTTGACCAAGCTTTGAAAACAGCGTCGTCTAACAGTGCCAAAGTCTCAATGTTGCCACTTATCTCAGCTTCTACAAGTCCTCTTAAACTGGCATGGCGTTCGCCTTCATCATTCACAGCATTCACCAGATAGAGCGCATCAGAAAGCTCTTCTTTAATTTGAGATAGGATGGCAGAGAGATCAACACCCATTCGATCCACCTTATTAATCATGATGATCACAGGGATGCCCATTTTCATCAACGCATTAAAAATAACCTTTGTCTGTGCTTGTACACCTTCTTTAGCTGATATCGCAAGAATCGCTGCGTCTAGTACACTGAGAGAACGCTCCACCTCAGCGATGAAATCCACATGTCCTGGGGTATCCAAAAGATTAATTTTATGTTCTTTATAATTCATGGTTACAGTGGCCTGCCTAATGGTAATGCCTCGCTCTTTCTCAAGTGACATCCCATCTGTGGTGGTATTGCCATTGTCCACTCTACCAATTTCATTTATAACACCACATGTATATAACATTTGCTCTGTAATCGTTGTTTTTCCTGCATCTACATGTGCTAAAATTCCTATGTTCATCTTCATAAATATTTTCTCCTATAATTTGAATGATTTGTTTTGTTCCGAATTTTGGGTACAAAAAAACCACAGTTTATGACTGTGGTAATCAACTCATAATATAAGAGATATATTAGGTATAGATAAAAGATCCATTTTCCGATCTAGTTTCTTATGAGATGAAATGAAGATGAATGCTCTAATCATAATCGGAAGATACTCTAAAGATCTTTAAAGATGCTCTAAATTTAATCCTATGATTTTACTCTAATAGTTGACTCGTCTTCCTCATTAACGTCTGAAACTAATACCTATGCCTGTTTACCGAAGGTCATAAAATATGATTTTATTAAGTTATTTCTAAATTTTGCACATGTCATATTTTCGACCTCCTTTTGTATCACATTTCGTGACGGTGCTTTGCACCTTTAAACTCATTAAAGCACAAATTAAAACGACAAGCAACCCATATATTTATATTGACATCATTTTGTCACAGAATTGAAATCGTTCTGTAAGTTCGCTCTTAGCTGGCGATACTTAATGATCGGTGCATCACCTTTAATCAGCTTTTCTCCACCATTTAATGCTGAAGCTTTTGGTTTTTGAGTAATGACGACACGCTTATCCTGACGTTCAATCATGCGATTTGCAAACTTACCCATAAATGCAATTGCCTTCGCACCAAGCTTGAAACTACCCGATTTTTGATAATAGCGAATATAGAGAATCGTATTTTCATCATCGACAGGTGCAAAATAGATCAATACTTTAACACCTTTTGAAATATTATTAAGCCATATATTAGGGAACTTAAACTCTAAATGTGTTTCATTGATCTGACACGCCTCAGCTGGTTTGGGAAGTTGCCCATGATCCACCTCATTGTTGGCACTCGTTAATAATATTTCGTCCTCAAAAATCACTTTTGGACCATTAACAACGGTTTTATTACCCCTCCCAATCGTATTGTGATGTACAAAAGGAAGATGAACCACATCCAATTGATTTTCGATGCATCTAGAATAATGAGAATTCCAGTGATCCTCAATTTCACTAAATACAAAAGATTCATCAATTTTAGATTCAAAAAAAGGTAGTGTTTCTGTTGTTGGTTGCGCGTCACCATACCAAAGATAGATAATGCCGTGTGCTTCTCGAATCGGATATGATTTAACATTATATCGCGTCAAATCTTCAGTTGATGCTTTACCGTTTGCAGGGATAAACTGACATACACCATCAGCATTAAACTCAATACCATGAAACGGACACTGCACACAATTATCCTTTACTTTACCGACACTCAATGCTGCGCCTCTATGCGTACATTGATCGACCACACAACCCAGCTTACCATCGCTATTTCTAAATATCGCAAGTTCTAAATTAAGCCTTTTAACAGCGGTTATACCATTTGGTTTGACCGCTTTAGATGGTAATATCCCATACCACTGATTTTTTATCATTACAACCTCCGCTTATGAACTATGTTCATTATATATCCATTTCCTACAGTTGTAATCATATAAATCTTATAAAAAAACTACTACTTCTTTGCTCCAAACCCATATCTCAAAAATGCGACATAGTTTTTTAGATTTTGCATGTTTAGTTCCAAGTCATTGGCAACATTAAATATTTGATCATAATGCATAAACTGATATCCTAAAATTTGAGCGATAAAGCCCTTATCGAAGTTCTCATTTAACTCGTGGTTTTCATAAGCTGCATCGATGAGTTGTCTCATTACAGCGTCGCCGTCTCCCCCTAAAACCTTTAAAGCAGTTTCGTAGATTGGGTTGCCCTTCTCTCTAGAAAACATGACGCTAAGTTGATAAAATTTAGGGTGTTTTTTTGCAAAAGTGTAGCCTTGCTCCGCTTGATATAAAAATTTGTCAAATATGTCCATAGAAGCAAAATCAACTGGTGCAGAGTTTGATTCACTTTGTATAAACTGCCACTTCATACGATTACTCTCAGTTAAGAGAAATAAATAAAGCGCTTCTTTGTTTTCAAAATGATAATAGAATGTTCCTTTACTGATGCCTGCGTTCTTAATAATTCGATTCAATGAAGCTTTCTCGTAATCAGCCTCGATAAACTCATCTAATGCCGCTTCAAGTACTTCTTCCTTTTTCTCAAAAGACTTCTCGCGACCTTCAACTTCATTGCTCATATGACCTCCTAAAACGCTTAAGCTACTTTCTTTTTTTCGGCTCTTTTAAAACCATAATAAACGACTCCGATACAAATAACAAGCCCAATCATAGCGGGTACCATTATTGCCGTGCCATCTGATCCAGCTGCAAGAACGCTCCAAAACATCTTAGCAAATGCGATGGTGATTAAAACAAAAATGCCCCATTTGAGGTTGCGTTTCCAAAG
>DJWQ01000052.1:6984-7933 GCA_002441045.1 Firmicutes bacterium UBA6226
GGGAACCATGCCATACTGGTAAGCAGTAGAAATATAGTAGCGGCAATCCCCATTGGATTACGTTTATAAGCAAAATAGCAAAATGGAATTAAAGATAAAGGTCTTAAATACCAGCTGAGAACGTTTTGATGTCTGGTGAATGCCCAATCAAAGAAGGCTTTATTGGTTGCCATAATGACGATAAAGATTAACGCGAGAACAGAAAATACTAAGGCAAGTATTTTATTGGATTGAGTTACATCCTTACTTGATTTTAAAAAATTCATAAAAATCTCCTTTCAATCGACTTCAGTCGAATCACAACTTAATTATCTTAGCAAAATAGCCATATAATGAATGATATCAATACTTATCCGTTAGCTTTTTGCGTATAGACCACCTGGTCTATAAATTTAATTTACCACCAAATATTCTTTTCGTCAATGCCCTTTTTTTCATTTTACTATTCTTAGTTGACAGAATTTAAATGGAATTATAAAATTGAACAAACCTCACTAAAGGACAATTCTATCACTACTTTAAATCCAAAGAGGATTTGGGAATACAGGTTTTGGACTATAGTTATTCGATGGTATTTTACTGAATACACTCCCCCCTAATGATAAAATCAAGCAAATGTATGAATGGATAACCACGATTCAAAATAAGAGGGATTTAACCAATGGCTGTTATTTTGGTTAATCTAGGATATTTAGAAAATGCTTTTGTCACTTGTGATGTATTAATTGTGTCCCTGCTCGCTAAATTATAAGGAGGAATCTATGAGTAAATTAAATGTACTATGGACTAATGCAGATCCCATCACATCAGAAAAAATGGTCATGATGTACACCGTTAATAGCATTAAGCATAAATGGTGGGATGATATTACCTTGATTATCTGGGGTGCGCCTGCTCAGCTCGTGGCTGAAAATGAGAAGATTCAAGAAATGGTAGAGTACGCGATACG
>DJWQ01000136.1:0-2897 GCA_002441045.1 Firmicutes bacterium UBA6226
ATGGCTTCTGGGATCGGCTTGACGCATGTAAAGCATTTAGTAGAGGATTACTTTGAAGGGACAATTGTTGTTCAAACGAAAAAAAATAATTTAACGTGCTTTAAAATTGCTGTACCTATGGCACGTATGATGATCAGTAAGGCGCAAACTAAAGATAATTAATCAGACATCAGTTGGGAAATATGGGGGGCATATGAACTACAACTTTTATTTGGTCGATGATGACCGAAGTGTACTGAGCATTTTAAGCAAAATAATTGTTAGCAATAATCTAGGTGATGTAATCGGTAAATCCACCGAGGGGGAAGAAGCGGTAAGTGAAATCATCCGATTAAAGCCAGATATCGTTTTAGTGGATCTGTTATTGCCAAAGAAAGATGGTATCAGCGTTGTGACGGAGATCAAAAACCATTATCCCGATATACCTTGTATTATGATTAGCGAAGTGTATTCAAAAGATATGGTTTCAAAGGCTTATAACAGTGGCATTGAACTCTTTATCAATAAGCCTATCAATGTTATTGAGGTGTTAAACGTCATCAATCGCGTGGATGAGAAAATGAAGATGAAGCGCGTCATCGACTCTTTTCAGACGGCTTTTCAAAACATGCAGTCGCTGAATCCTTCAGGTGATATCGCAACAGAAGGCTCGAAGCATCCCAAGTTAGAAGCTGCAAGACAGATTCTGAATCACCTAGGGATATCAAGTGAAGCAGGGACAAAGGACATCCTGTATATGATTGAGTTTGTATTCGATCAAGACAACAGAGTGAAGCAATTTGGTCTCGACCACAAGCTCAGTGACCTCTACGACTACGTTTCCATCAAGTATGAGAAGGAAAAAGGTGAGGTCGTCAGTGAAAAGGCGATTGAGCAGCGTATTAGACGGACGATTGGACAGGCACTTTCCAACATCGCAGAGCTGGGTTTAAGAGATTATGAGCACCACGTTTTTGAGAAGTACGCTTCCATTTTATTTGACCTAAGAGAAGTTCGAAAAGAAATGGATTTTATAAAGCACAATAGTAAAACCCATGGAAAAATTAGCATTAAGAAGTTTATTATGGGGTTGATTGAGGAAGTGAATTGATTCTAGTGATACTAAATAAATACTATTATGAAAAAACCGCATCAAGAGTTTGGCTCTTTGGTGCGGTTTTTTAAGTGGTTTTAAGTTGTGTTTAGGAATTTCTTAATCGTTTCATAAGAACTTAATAGTAAACTTTAGACAGTGAAACATTAAAGTGTCAAAGAAAACTTTGGAGGACGTTAGAAATGAATCGGATCGATAAGAGAAATAGACACTTACATAAAAGCATAATTATATGTGTAACTGCGATTCTACTTATGTTAAGTCAGATGGTCACGTCACCCGGATTTGCATCGGATAAGGCAGATCTAGAAATCGGAGATCGATTGTTACTTGGAACCTACAATGGACACCCAATAGAATGGCAGATTTATAAGTTCGATGACGGGGATCCTGTTTTAATATCAAAATACATATTGTGTGTAAAGCCGTTTGATGCTGCTGGAGATGAAGACACAAAAGACGACTTCTATAGTTATGCTTATTATTATGGCTCTAATCAATGGACGACCTCAAGTGTTAGAGATTGGTTAAACGCAACTTCGGTACAAATCGCTTGGACGGGTGCAGCGCCTAATGCCGAGCACGTTTTCAATGGTGAAAACGCCTATGCCTATGAAAGTGGTTTTTTACATAGTACGAATATGGATGAAAAATTATTTAGGGCGATAATGGTAAGCGAGCACGCTGTAAAAACGGGAGCAACAGATCAAACCGAAATGGTAAAAGATCGCGTTTATCTTTTAAGTGCAGATGAATATATAGAGATTATTCACAATGAGTTGTTCTATCCGTTAATGCTTCCAACAGAGGAAGTGGTTAAGAATACAGTAACCCTAAGCTTCAGTGCAGAGAAGAATTTAAAGATGGGTCAACCTTTTGCCATATGGACAAATGAAGGTGTAGATAATCCGTATGCAAACCATGCAGTAAAAACCATAGAAGCTGGTGGTGAAATCGGCTATGAAATAGCAAACGCCTCACATGCAGGTGTTATGCCAGTAATGAAGCTAAACAAGGATACTTTACTTGAGCTAATAAAATCTGGAGATGGCTCAGCGAGCCTACCGTATGTCATAACGCGACTTGATGATAATGGCAATGTTGAAAAAACTGCAAATGCTGTGATACAAGCGCCATCGACGATGGTGTTAAATGAATCTTCACTAATTCAGATGGACGCATCATTAACGCAAACAGTTGTATCTTCTAGGATTTTCATGGGGATAGGTATAGTGGTATTTGTAATCTTATTCTTATTATTTTTCATCGGTAAGAAAGGCAAGTTAAAGCTAATTGTGATGGTGTTAGCGGTCGTCGGCGTCATCTCGATTATTAATCTAAGTAAGTCTAAATCTGATACAGCTGATTTGGATGTGGTTGTACTTCCGTATACACAGGACAAACAGGTACAAATGAATCGGTTAATCCTCTTTAGTAAAACCAGCTCAAGTGAGAATAATAAAAGTGGGAAAAATGGCTTGCTTGTTATAAACGATAAAGGAGAAAATATTACAGAAACGTTGGCTAAGAAGATTAACATAGAATCAAGTGCAAAAGAATTAGAGGAGACATTGAACACCTTGTTGTCAGGTGGCAACCGTGTCGTTTTTCCTGGTGATTATCGTGTTGCTGACTTCGCCAAGGAGGTAGCGGGTGTCATGCAAGGAACGCATTTGGTTCAGACGCGTGAAGAGGCAGCTGTTGGGATGCTACTAGATGAGAACGGTTTGCCAGTCCCAAATGAAGCGACCATCAGTTTTAAATCTGAAATAGCGACATGGTTTGAGAAACGACAGTTTGATAA
>DJWQ01000136.1:2993-14286 GCA_002441045.1 Firmicutes bacterium UBA6226
GCGTAGAGATGGGGAGGAAAAGTTGTCTAACAAGCAAAGAGATATTTTAATGAGAGTTTTATTGGTATTTATGATCTGCATTTTGACGATTATGATTGTGAATAAGCTTAGGGTGGATTATGAGTTGGGATATAACAGCGAAGACGTCTCAGTTCTAAATCTACTGAACATTAATACTGATGAAAAAAGTCAAATGATTAATCGCGTCAGCTTTGATACTTCATTCGATATTAGTCTTCAAGACGATTACAACTTTCAAGAAAAATATAAGAATGTTGCTGTTAAAAATTAATGGTTTGTTTTCAAAGTGAAAATTGTTATAATTAGAAGGGGAAATTTTCCCCTTTTTTTCGTGCGATTTTTATGCTGGAAGGCGATGCACGATTTACCGTAAAAAGGCCGTAGGCTGATATAGAGAGTAGGGCGAGTGGTTATGCGCCCGTAAAATGAGATTGAATTAGAAGGTTAGGAGAAACACATGTCTAAGAGAGAAACACTCAATATCGAATCAATGGAGACGATACTAGAAAACAACGATGAGCATATCAGAAACATTAGAAACCTCAACGAGGCGCATTATACAGAGCTTCAGCACCGTAAGAAGGCGATCATAGTTACTTACGGTTGTCAGATGAATGAGCACGACTCAGAGAAGCTCAATGCCATGCTGGTGGATATGGGCTATGAGATTACGAAGAAGTTTGACGATTCGGATTTGATCATATTCAATACGTGTGCGGTGCGTGAGAATGCCGAGTTTAAAGTGTATGGCAATCTTGGGCATGTGAAGAAGCTTAAAGAGAAAAAACCGGATTTGACACTTGCGGTGTGTGGCTGTATGATGCAGCAACCGCATATTGTTGCGGAGATTAAGAAAAAATATAAATACGTTGACCTCGTATTTGGAACGCACAACCTGATTAACTTCCCTTCGTTACTTGAAGCGACATTGACAGGGAAAGGTCAAGTGATAGAGGTTTGGGATACAGAGGGCGATGTCATCGAAGGTATGAGATCCAATCGTAAGAAGGACGTTAAAGCCTATGTGAACATCATGTTTGGCTGTGATAATTTCTGTACTTACTGTATCGTTCCTTATACGAGAGGTAGGGAGCGCAGTCGTAAACTTGAGGACATTGTTGAGGAAATCAGAAGCCTCGCACTCAATGGCACAAAAGAAGTCATGCTGCTTGGACAAAACGTCAACTCATATGGTAAGACGCTTGAAAATCCTGCTGATTTCGCGGATCTTCTCCTTGCAGTCAATGCCATCGAAGGACTTGAGCGCATCCGATTTATGACCTCGCATCCTAAGGACATTTCACAAAAGCTCATCGAAACTATGGCTGCTGCTGACAAAGTATGTGAATACTTGCATTTACCGGTTCAAGCGGGTAGCAACTCCGTGTTAAAACGCATGAACCGCAGATATACCAGAGAACAGTACCTCGATATTTTAGATCGTGCAAGGAGCTTAATGCCAGAACTTGGCGTAACTACTGACATCATCATGGGTTTTCCTGGTGAGACCGATGAGGACTTTGCTGAGACAGTGGATATCGTTAAGCGCGTGGGCTATGACTCTGCGTTTACGTATCTGTATTCCATCAGAACGGGAACACCGGCTGCGAAGTTTGAAGATCAGGTGCCTGAGGATGTAAAGCACGCTAGAATCACCGAGCTGCTTTCAGTACTCAATCCAATGGTAGAAGAAAAGATGCATTCATACGCGGGCAAGTCCGTTGAAATCTTGGTTGAGGATTTCTCTAAGAGCTCAAAGGCAGTTTTGATGGGACGTACGAGAAACAACCTTACAGTGACCTTTGAAGGCGATGCTGAGTTGATCGGCAAGCTGGTGATGGTGAAGATTACTAAGCCTAAGAAATTTTCACTGTTTGGCGAAGTTGAATCGATTGTGCGCTAAACAAGAACGCCTTGTGAAATCAAACTTGCACAGTCATTTTATGTTATGACTTTTTGAAGTCAATTGAGTTTAAATTATTGAGTTCTAAGGGATGGGAAAATGATGACGATAGATAAATCCAAGCTGACCCCAATGATGCGTCAGTACTTCGAAATTAAAGAAAACTACATGGACTACATCCTATTTTATAGATTGGGCGATTTCTACGAAATGTTCTTTGACGATGCCATTCGTGCGTCCAGAGAACTGGAAATCACACTGACAGCCCGTAACTGTGGTCTTGAAGAAAAAGCGCCGCTGTGTGGTGTGCCATATCATGCGGTGGACGGCTATATTAAAAAGCTAGTGGAAAAGGGGATCAAGATCGCTATCTGCGAGCAAACGGAAGATCCTGCGCTAGCAAAGGGACTTGTAAAGCGTGAGGTTGTGAGAATTATCACGCCGGGTACGATTACTGAGCCTGAGATGCTGGACGAAGGGAACTACAATTATGTGGCTGCAGTGGGTGAGTACGAGGGCAGCTTGGCGCTGGCTTACTGCGATATCACTACCGGACTGATGAAAACCACTCAGTTTGGTTCTGTGGACAAATTGATCGACGAGCTGATTAAAGTTGAGCCAAGTGAGCTGATCTTTTCCGAGCGCACACCACTCTCTTCTGAAGTATTAAACCAACTGGATGCCTTAAGCGTCACTGTGACGCCTTACCTCGATCACGCGTTTCAGATTCACGCTTCAGAGCGTATTATTTCGCGTATTTTAAATGTCTTTTCTGTGGAAAGTGTTGGATTTGTGGAACCTTCAGCGATGCTCATCGCATCGGGCGCACTCCTTGCTTACGTGGAAGAGACGGCAAAGGTACCGCTGAACCACTTTAACAAAATCGACATTTACAGCCATTCCAAATTCATGGTGCTGGATAAGTTTACACGTCGTAACCTCGAGCTTGTGGAAACCATGCGCACAAAGGATAAGAAGGGCAGTCTTTTGTGGGTTTTGGATAAAACGTGCACAGCTATGGGCGCTAGAAGACTTAAGGCATGGGTGGAAGAACCACTCATCGACATAGACGAAATTCAAAAAAGACTCAGTACCGTTGAGGTTCTGGTAGATGACCTATTACTGAGAAGCGATCTTCGAACGCATTTGAAGCAAATATACGATTTAGAACGACTGACCTCAAAACTGGTCTACGGTAGTATTAACCCAAGAGACCTCATCGCTTTAAAGCAGTCAATCTTTGTGTTACCTGAAATCAAGGGCTGCATCGATACACTTGAAGCAGGTGAGTTTGAAACCATCAACTCAGACATAGACGCTTTAACGGATATCTATGATTTGATCGATGCGTGTATCGTAGAGGAACCGCCATATACTGTTAAAGACGGAGGCGTTATTAAAACGGAGTACCATCCGGAAATTGCCACACTAAGAGATGCAGTTGCAAACGGTAAGAATTGGATTCTTGAAATCGAGCAATCTGAGCGTGAGAGAACGGGCATCAAAACTTTAAAAGTAGGCTTTAACAAAGTTTTTGGTTATTATATCGAAATTTCCAAGGGCAGTGCAAAGAATGCCCCTGAAACTTATATCAGAAAGCAAACCCTTGCTAATGCAGAGCGTTTTATCACGCCTGAGCTTAAGCAACTGGAAGAAACCGTGCTTGGGGCAGAAGAAAAAATTGTTCGCCTTGAGCAAGAACTTTTCAGTGAGCTAAAGCAAAGTATCATGGTACACGTAGACCGTATTCAGAAGACGGCGAGAGCGATTGCGTCACTCGATGCACTGTTGTCGTTTGCAGAGTGCAGTTACCGCTATGGGTTTGTAAAACCTAAAGTAACAGGTAAAGACACCATACAAATCAAAAATGGCCGTCATCCTGTCATCGAAAGAATCTTCAACGAAGTGCCTTTCGTGCCAAACGATACACTTTTAGATCAAAAGGCGCACAAGTTTTACATCATCACAGGGCCCAATATGGCTGGTAAATCAACGTATCTCAGACAGGTGGCGCTGATCACTTTGATCGCTCAGATTGGGTGCTTTGTACCTGCTGAAAAGGCGGAAATCGGCGTGGTCGATCGCATCTTTACACGCGTTGGCGCTTCTGATGACCTCTCACAAGGTCAATCGACCTTTATGGTAGAGATGAATGAGCTGGCAAACATTTTAAACAATGCGACATCAAAGTCGCTGATCATACTCGACGAAATTGGTAGAGGCACCAGCACCTACGATGGTTTGTCCATCGCTTGGAGCGTGGTGGAATACCTCAGTCAGCACTCTGGTATCCATGCGAAGACTATGTTTGCGACGCACTATCACGAGCTCACTGAACTTGAGGGTAAAATCGATGGGGTGTGCAACTTTAGGATTTCTGTCAAAGAATCCAGAGATGACATTATCTTCTTAAGAAAAATTGAACGCGGTGGTGCGAATCAAAGCTTTGGTATACAAGTGGCGAAGCTTGCAGGTGTACCTGACCCAGTCATCGAACGTGCAAAGCAAATTCTAGCGAAGCTGGAAATTAACGATATTAACAACAACATTCAAAACTTAACAGCAGAGTCTGGTATGGATCTGTCTTTAGAGAGTGGTCAAGACACCGGAGTAAATGGCTCGCAACATCAATCAAGTAATGCTTTTAGAGCCCAGTCCACAGGCGCTAACCAGATTTCAGAGGGATTGTATCACTATTTAGACAAACTGGAAGTAGAGCAAATGACGCCGATCGAAGCGATGAATGCACTTTACAACATCGTGAATCAGTTTAAGGCGGATAAGTAATCACAAGTTGAAGTAAATCTGTAAATAGGGGGAGCTATATGAACGACAATCGCATAATGAAGCTCGATGAGCGTACCGCAAGTAAAATTGCAGCGGGAGAAGTTGTAGAGCGCCCAGCAATGGTCATAAAAGAGCTTGTGGAAAATGCCATCGACGCAGGGGCAACGCAAGTTAGCGTTGAGATAAAAAAAGGTGGCAAGAGTTTTATCAAGGTATCTGATAATGGTAACGGGATTCATTATGACGATCTCCCTTTGGTGTTTGAGCGTCATGCCACTAGTAAGATTAGAAGTATTGAGGACCTGTATCAAACTGCCTCTCTTGGATTTAGAGGTGAGGCGCTTGCCAGCATCTGTGCAGTGGCTTCTGTGGAGCTCATCACACTTAAAGTGGGCGAATTGGTTGGTAGACGCGTCGAAGCAGCAGGTGGTAAGATTTTAAAAATCAGCGAGATTGGTACCACGCAGGGGACGACGATTTTAGTGAAAGATCTTTTCTTTAATACGCCTGCTCGCCTAAAATTCTTAAAAAGCGACTCTGCTGAGGGCCGTTCAATTACAGAGCTTATGGGGTATCTGGCGCTTTCACATCCTGAAGTGATGTTTAAATATACCTCAGATGATAAGCTCGTCTTTCACACACAAGGAAAAGGTAGCCTGATGAATGCCATCTTTGCCGTGTTTGATCAAGGAATGGTAAAAGGACTTTATGAGATCTCTGATAAAGCAGATGACCTTATACTTAATGGCTATATCTCAAGGTTTGATTATACAAAGGGCTCTCGTGCGTATCAGCTGGTTTTCGTCAATGGTAGATACGTTAAGAGCGACCTCGTTAAAGAAGTGATCCAAATGGCGTACAAACCATATATGATGCACAATCGCTATCCAGTGTGTGTCCTGTTTTTAGAGATTCCGCCAAGCGAAATCGACGTTAATATTCACCCAGCAAAAACTGAAATCAAATTCCATGAAGATGGCGCGGTAAAACAGTTTATCTACAGTGCCCTTAAAAAGGCTTTTAATTTATACGATCAAGTACCAAAGGTGACCTTCAAAGAGAAAGAAGTCTTTGTTATGAAAACTGCACCGACTGAAGCGGAGAAGATGACACAGTTGTCGATGAATGCTGGGAAGGGTGTAAATAATACCGTTTATAAAGAGGGTATAAAAGACGAAATTAGAGACGATAGAAAAAATGAAATAAAAGATGAAATAAAAGATGAAATTAAAAGCAAAATCAATGATGACTTTAAGAGTGGATTTATAGACCAAGTCAAAGACCAAGTCAAAGACCAAGTCAAAGATCAAGTCAAAGACCAAGTTAAAGACCAAGTTAAAGACCAAGTTAAAGACCATGTTAAATACCAAACTGTACCTGATAGTAATCAATATGTAAATGATGCGATTATAAAAGATAACAATGACACGATTGATGAAGAAAGTAAGAGTCAGACTATAAATCAAACTATAAGTCAAACAAAAAGTCAGACTAAAAGTCCATATCCTTCACCTTCAAGGGCATATGAAAAGATTGAGTCCACAGGACGTAGCAATAGCATACCGAAGCAGTTTGATTTTTCTTCACTTACGAGCTTTGCCACTTCTGCTCTTGAGGAATCAGGAGTCGTACTAGACGCACCGATTGCACTTGAAAACGAATATGAAGACCGCCATACGATCTACGATGATTTAAGGTATGTGGGTGTGTTTAACAACACTTACTTGCTCTATGAAAAAGACAATAGTCTCTATCTCATCGATCAACACGCAGCACATGAGAAGATTCTCTATGAGCAGTTTATGTCAGCGTTTGAAAGAGGAACGATTCAGTCACAGCTACTGTTGATTCCTGAGGTTTTGTCCTTTAGCAAGCTTGAGATGACGCGATTTGATGAGGTTGCGCCGCTGTTACATGATATGGGATTTGCCGTAGAAGTGTTTGGCGACGATGGCGTGGTGATGCGTGAAATCCCGACGTTATTCAGTTTGTCGCAGGGGCGAGAGTTGGTGCAGGCGATCTTCGAAAACGCCAGGGATCACGTCGACGACCAGATGCGCTATCAAATAGCAGAGAAGGCGTGCAAGGCGGCGATTAAGGCGCACGATGCGATTCACAGTGATGAGGAGGCGGCGCTGATTGAGTCCCTGAAAGGGCTCCAGTCGCCATATACTTGTCCACATGGGCGACCAATTATCATTAGTTTTTCACTCACAGAAATAGAGAAGAAATTCAAAAGAATTTTATAAGCGTTCTTTTCTAAATTGAAATATTTCATTTTGGTATCACTTTACAAATAAGCATTTTCTTTTCCAGTATTTGTTATAAAATAGTGGCAAGAAGATGCTTTATTTTTTAGGAGAAAAGGATGCAAATCATATTTTTAATCATACATATTGTACTACTCATTACTGGTTTATTGATTCATGTTTCTACCTATTTTTTTATCGATCTTTCAAAGTTAGATATCTTTGTTAAACTTTGGTTTGTATTGGTATTTTTGCTGACAATTTCGATGCTAGGATACAACATTATTAAAGTGAATTTAAAAGGCAACAGACGCAATTACGGCTTGTTCAAACTGTTAGGATTACTTCCCAAATGGCTCAGTTGGTCAATCACACTTATCTTTGTTATAACTGTCATTATATTTTTATATAATGCGACGCTTTTCGCTGGTGGAACAACCATCATTGATGGCAGATATTATCTAGCTGAAAAAGGGGTTGTCTTAAAGGAGCTAACACAGGAAGAATACATTTATTGTCAGTTTATTGAGCTAAGAAGTATAACCAGTATTTGGCTACTGATGAATTACCTTTCTACAGTCGGTTATTTTTATACCTTTAGGAAGGGGCAACCTTTGGTTTCAGAATCAAAAGAAGGCTATTACGTGTTTAATGGTTATTAATCAAAGTCTATTGGGACATTTATCGATTGAAGTTATAAGTATCATTAAATGAGATAAGTATCAATAAGAAGAAATAAAAATTATTTAAAGATATTAATGTAATTTGATGAGACAAGTAACCTTTAAAGAATTAGATTAATTCAGCTAATGTGATAGAAATTATTTAGGTGCTATGTGTTATTTAAATCGATCATTATTATTTGAAGGAGGTTTTATGAGCCAAAAGAACATTATTTTAAAGTATGTAGCACTGATATTATTCGTTAGTATGCTCCTTTCTCAGGTTAACTTCGCAGATACATTGATGGGCATATCTAAAGTTCCAAATTATTATTTTAACGGTCAAGAATATGAGCCTATTAGGTGCTATGAAGTGAAGAACAGCGGTGATGCCGTTAAACAACTGGTATTGCTAAGAGATTTGGCACAGTTTGGTTATGAACTAAAGTGGCTATCAGAAAGCCGTCAGATTATTGTAAATCCAGTATCGATAATACATAAAGAAACTGTCCCTAAACTCAATCAAGGTTTAGAGGTCAAAATAAGCGATATAATTACTCAAATCGATACATATGATCTTCAAACCTATACGGTAAATGGATTGGCGATGGTGGACATTGAACAATTGCCCTATACTTATTTTGCGCACTTGCCTGATTCTTGGGCGAGACCTTACTTTTATCTTTTAAATGCAATCAAGGTTAGGACCGATTCTAACCTCACTTTTACAGAAAAAGCGACAGTTGGGAACTTTATTGACTATATCCGTCAAGCTTTAAGACACTACCTTCCTGAGCTAAATATGACAGAAATAATGCCGCAATCCATTGAAATGATTATTGATGGAATTGATGAAACCCAGATTTTAACGCGTGAACTAGCTGCTACTTTGACAGTGGAAGTTCTGAAAGTTATCGAGCCTAGTATTAGTACGATTAAAGCCGATGCCAGTATTTTCACAGATGGAGAGTCAATAGATTCAGCGATGCTGGATGCAATGACGACCTTATATCAGGCAAATGTATTGTCCACGAACATTAGAGGTGAAATCGCACCTAAAAAAGAGATAACCCTTCAAGAGGCTATGGTCATTTTGGCGAAGAGTTTAATGGTCTATATGAAAGAGACCCAGCCTTACGCAGAAAGTCCTGAAAAAAAGGACATAAGTGAATTTGAACAAATCGACGGCATCCATCAAGTGACACGAAATGGCTTGCCAATTTCATTTAATAAAAGTGGTGTTCATTTAGCCATTTACGATGTTTTTTTAGAGGAAAGTGATGAGGTCCTCAATCTGGTCATCGATCAAGATTATGCACATATGGGTGGCGTATATGCTCTAGAAGCGCTCTATCCACAAGTTCCCAGCGTAACTGTAATACTGAACAATGGGGAACAGATCGAAAAAAATATGGGCAGAATGGTATCATATGACTATCTTGGAAGAGGCATCTTTAGAACCTATCTACAGATAGCTCCGCCAGTAGCTGAAATGAACGCCTCAAGTCGAGTGATATCAAAAGAAGAAATCGTTAAAGTCGTTTTACATGGACCAAAAAACATAGATTTGGCAATAGATTTAAGTGAATAAGGACTTTGGAGGGAAAACTGTGAAGTCAAGGCATAGGATAATCTTAGGCGCGTTGATTCTAATCATTATAGGCTCTTTATTTTCTCTATTGGCAAATCGGACTAGCGATGTAAATCATGTAATTGATGAAAGAGACACGATAAAAGCATTGCCAATCCTTAGTGATCAAGGCATTCAAATGAGTAAGAAAAAATTAAATTTAGAAGAAACGATTCAATTATATATTCAGTCCATGCAAAGTGGCTATGCCGACCCAAGGCTTTTTAATAAAGACAATCTTGGACAAAATCCTGATTTAGAAGTTTCAAATAGTAATGTTATGGAGAGTATACCTGATGAATTCATAGTGAAGCAGAAAAAATTTGTTGAATCATTGTTTGGTATGGAGGCATGGTATAACTGTACTTACCGCTATGAAAAATCAGTGCGTACAGTTTATAGCCAATGGTTTTATAAAAGGACCGATACAGCGTTAACTGAAGAAGAGGCGATGCTTTGTCTGAATGAATTTTGGCAGTCAGTTGCAGATAAAGAAAACATCGACCTTGAGGTTCTATTGAGAGGCATACACAGTGATGACCCTTCTGTAGAAGAACTTAGAAGTTTGGCTTTACAAGAAAAATATGAGACACGTGTTCCAATCGAATACAGAAACTTTCCTGAATCCTACTTTTATGATGTTTGTTTTACCTTTTATGGGGCAACTGAAGCAGCCAGTGGGGAGAATACATTTAAAATCGGCATCGCAGAAAAGAATGCTAATTATTGGCTTCAAAGTGGGCTTTATTGGGAAACTTCACGACACGATCAACCCGGGCATAATACTTACAACGACAACTCTATGCTAGAGGATGAAAGTTATATAAATAAGAAAAATACATTTGATCAAATTGAAGAGAGATATTTGTTTGAGGATTTAACAGGTGTGCTAAGTATTCGTGAAATATATAAAACGATGCTTGAAAACATGTTAGATAGTTTCAAAACTCAAAAAGAAGATTGGTCGTTTAGAATCGTGGACTACAAAAATCTTGAGATCTATTATGGCGAATTAAACTTATCTAGAGGGTACTTCGCATACGATCCTGATGATAAAAACAACTATTGGCCAGCAACAGCATCCGCTGAAATCAAGTTTGAAGGAATAATATCACCCTTGGGACCACCGATCGATCAAGACACTTATTATACTTTTCCACTGGGAAATTGGATTCTAACGAGAGATAACCATCACTATCAAATGCTCTCTGAATTACTTTACTGGAAAATAAAAAATAGCAATGAAAATTACAAGTAACAGGTCAAAGACAAGGAGCGATTATGAAAGGGAAAAATGTCATAGCCTTTACAGGACTTATCGTTATCATCGGCATCTTAAGCTTTATGTTATTGGCACCTAGATATCGGATTCAAATGAGTGCAAAGTATGATCATACTCAAATTGCAGTGAGCTACGCGATTCCAAATCCAGAGCAAGTTACGTCAGCAAAACTTAAGTATGCGATCTTTTATCTTGAAAACTATAAAAATGTCAGTCCGGTAGAAAATGAGATTGAACTGGCGCCAAATGGCGACATACAGTATATTCCCCTCGACACTTACGACTTTTTAGCCAAGCAAGATCGAATGGATCTAAGCATTATAGTTACATATGAAGATGGAAAAACCTTAACTAAAACACATAAGCTTGAGCACTTTTTTGAAAAAATGGTTTCAGATGCGCTTGTGCCATCTGAGCGTCATGCCAATCGAACCGTTTTTGAGATTGAGGATATTGAGATTAGTCTATTGACATCTGATGTGCCAGAAGCGTTAGTGGTTTATAAATCGCTAACTAATTCAAAGCGATTTTTTTACATTGGTTACAGAACTGGCAATTACTTATATCCTATAAAGACTTTTGTGTTGGCTTCAAGTTTAAACGCTGACTCAGAGATAGATTCACAATGGGAGCGCATCAAGTTTGAGAATCAAGATGAGATAGATTCAAGTGAACTTTTATCCACGTCAAGTTCAAAATTATATGAGCTACCTATGATTTCTCTTGACTGGGTAGGGCTATATCCATTTGACTCAAAAG
>DJWQ01000200.1 GCA_002441045.1 Firmicutes bacterium UBA6226
AAACGACGTAGAATTTAGGTATTAACACGAATCGCGTGATTCACAACTTCGATTTCAAGTGGTAATTTAGGACCCTGTTCTCCGTCTAAGTCTGAAGTGATCTCTTCATTACAAGATACTTTAACTTGTTTGGATTGAATATAGTGAATATAATCGCTCTTTGGATGCTCGCCTCCTAACACTTGAATCATTAAAGGCATTAAGTCTAACACAGGACATTTTTTAAACACCAAGACATCCAATAGACCATCTGAAATATCTGAATAAGGCGCAAGCTTTCTGAATCCGCCTGCCGATTTACCATTCATTATAAGAACAAAATAGATATCCTCTTCAATCACAAGATTATCTGACTCAATCTTAGCTTTAAAGGTTCTTAACTTTGGAATCTCTTCGATGCCTTTTATATAATAAGCAAGGACACCTAAGACGTTCTTTGTTTGCTCGTTCACCCTTTGGCTAATGTCAACAAGATTACCAAAGCTAGCAACATTGATGAAATATTGTTCATTGATTTTACCTAAATCACAGCTAGAATAGTGATCGCTTAGTGCTACTTTTGTCATCCCTTCTATATCTTTAGGTATACCAAAATACTGCGAAAAATCATTGGCTGTACCCGTAGGAAATATCGCGATTGGAACTTCAATCCCTAGCTTCATCATCTTATTTACAACCTGATGAACTGTACCATCTCCTCCTGAGATGATAAACTTCTTAAACTTACTCATATCAAGATTTTTAAGATATGCTTCAAATTTATCCATATTCTCAAGTCGATATGGGATAATTTGCATCTCTTTTTTTTGAAATTGTTCTACTACATAATCTAATTGCGCTTGAAAACTTCTCGTTCCTGATCTTGGATTGTAAAGCAATAACACATTCATATGTCACCTCATTATCTACGTCGTAATCGAATTACCCTATCGTAATTTATAAATCCGAGTTTTTTATAAAGCTGACCCGCAATAGACGAATCATACTGCAATGTCAGTTTCTTATTTTCTTGAAGCAGTGGCTGCATTAATTTTCTAAGCGTTTGTTCACCATATCCTTTACCTTGATACTTTGGATCAGTTGCTACCCCAACAATCAAAGCACTATTTGTATCTTCGTAATCCGTCTGAGCAACAGAAATAAGCTTATTACCGATATAGCCACCAAGTGCACGCCCACGTCCCTTTAACAGCTTGACCTTCATAGCGTCTTCACTTGCAAAAGACTTAAAGACCTTCTGGTAGAGTGCAACGACTGGTTCTAACTCATCCTTATTGATCCACTTAAAAAAAAGAGATTCATCTCCCAATACATCATTATAAGAGTCTTTTGTACAATAAGCAATATTTGCACCTTTTGAAATCACATCAAAAGCGTCGCTCGATTCAAAAATGGCTGCATAGCTTTCAAAAAAACTAATTTCGTCAAAGGACATCGCTTCAATTTGACGACTGATATCTGCTCTATGAGCGTATGCCTTTTCGTAATCGGCGATAGCAATTTGTATAAGTCCAGTCTGTCTTAAAAAGATACCAATGATGGGCTCCTGATTTTCAAACCACCCAAATGCAGATGCATACGGTTGATTCTTATCTAGCGTATGGCAAATAAAATAGTTTCTTGCATAATCCTTAACTGCCAACTCATATAACCGATGTGGGTCTACTTGAACAAATTCAGCCATAGATTACTCCATTTCCTAAAATATCTTAAAGATTTTAAATAGATCGCATAAACTTTTCTATCACTGGTAACTGCTTTTTAATCGCTGTTGGTAAAGCTTTATGGTGAATCTGATCCATCGTACACCAATCTGTTTTAGGTAATTCTGTATCAAATTTATGATCACACCGATAAAAGTAAAGTGTGGTTTCCCATTTGATATGCGTGAAAATGTGCGTTTTTCCCTCTACCGTTCCGATCTGATTCAATACCGTATCAAAATTCTCACTAAGGTACGCTTCAACCAAATTATCTGTTAGAAGGCCTTCATCAAGAGCAATTTTAGGCAATCCCCACAGATTTGCCAAAAGCCCACTACTCGGATATTTAATCAGCAAGATTTTATCTTGAAAAAGAACGACGCACAAGGCAACTTTTTGTGTTTTCTTTTTTTGCTGTTTTATCTTAACGGGAAAATCCAATTGCTTTGAAGTTTCAAACGCCTTGCATCGCTCTCTAAGTGGACATTTCTCACAGCTTGGAGATTTAGGTGTACAAATAGTCGCCCCTAAATCCATCATTGCCTGCGTAAAATCATCATGTCTAATCGTCATTAATTCAAGGGTTTTTTCTTCATATAACATTCTGTTTTGAGAGACATCAATGGGTTGTTCTAGAGCGAAATACCGTGAAACAACTCGAAAAACATTCCCATCAACTGCAGGCGCTTTCAATCCAAAAGCAATACTCGCAATGGCATTTGCTGTATAAGGTCCAATACCGGGAAGACGCTCTAATTCCAAAACTGTCTGAGGAAAGATGCCTCCATATACTTCTGATATCTGCTTTGCACAACGCATAAGATTACGTGCACGTGAATAATACCCAAGTCCCTCCCAGAGTTTAAAAACTTCTTCTTCATCGGCATTTGCTAGTTCTTTGACCGAAGGAAATGCCTTAATAAATCTATGATAATACTCAATTACCGTAACGACCTGTGTCTGTTGTAGCATGATCTCAGAAAGCCATATTTTATAAGGATCTTTTGTCTCTCGCCACGGCAAAAGTCTTTTATTATGGTCATACCAATTCAGTAATTCTTTTGACATTTAGCTCCTTTTATTATCGAGTAATACAGCAGTTGCCACCCTTTGTTTTTGCCTTTTTTAAACGATCAGCAACTCGACTGATTAGCTTGTCTGCTGTATCATCTTTTCTGACGACAGATGCGCCAACAGACACTGCAATCTCAACTTCTCTTATGGTATTGGCACGCAATGTGCTCGCTTCAGACATAATCCTTATTTTTTCACAAAGTGAATTTAAACTCTCATTCGTGACACCTGAAAAGATAAAAACGAACTCATCATTGGTCCAACGGCCTATTAAATCCGCCAGTCTTATGGAACTTCTATAGCTTTCAGATAATAGTTTTAAAATTTCATCGCTGGTGGATACACCGTAGGTTTTATTAATCCCATCGAAATTGTCAATATCGACAATTGCAACTGCAAAAGGGATATCCAACATTCTAAAATCATTCATTTTTGAATTGATATAATGGTCAAAAAATCTTTTGTTTGGAAGTCCAGTCAAGGGATCACGCAAAAGCTCATACTTGGATAGCTCAGCTTTAAAATGTTCATTTTGAGGTTCTGTACTCTCAGTAAAAATCTCAATCGTCGCAGTAATTGTACCTGCCTCGTACATTGGAATCGACTTTAAATGTACAGGCACACGATGTCCTCTTTTATGCTGAAGATAAGCATCCAGTTCCCTCGTCTTACCATCGATTAAAGTCTCATGAAGTGGACAACCATCGAGACAAAGTTGTCTACCATAGACATCGATATGATTGAGAATATTATCATGACAAAACTTACCTAAAGTCTCTTCAGCAGAGTAACCAGTTATGTTCTTAGCGCCTTGATTCCAAAATAGAATCTTTCTTTGTCGATCGACGATATATACGCCTTCATAGAGCGAATTCAGAATTAGTTCATAATCTTTTGGGATCATAGTCGCCTCCTTTATGTACATCTCTCTTATACCCAATCTCTCACAAAATATATGATTGTAAAAAAAAGATAACATTTCACATGCCTTTATATTATAATAGATTTATTATTAGAATGAGGAAAAATCTATGCAAAATGACGCTTATTATATTTATCTTGTATTTTCAAAGACTGGCACTTGGTTATCCAAAGCCTTGAAATACTTCCAACCAGCAAAATACGTACATACTTCTATAGGCTTTGATGACCGATTTGACGAAATGTATTCTTTCGGTCGAATTCATCCGAGAAATCCTTTTTCAGGTGGTTTTGTCAAAGAAAGCTTATATGAAGGTGTCTATAAAAACAATCCTTCAAGTGCGTGTCAAATATTTAGAGTTCCTGTTACGCAAGAGCAGTTTGAAGGTTTGAAGGCAGATATTGAGTATTTCTATAAACATAAAAATCAATATCGATATAATTTTATTGGACTCTTCGGCGTATGGTTTAATCGCCCAATTTATCGAAAAAATCACTATTTTTGTTCTCAATTTGTGTATGTATTACTTAGAAGACATCATATTTTAGATGTTGGAAAGACACCTGAACTCGTTCAAACGGTTGATTTAATGACACTTGAAAATAAAAAATTAATTTATGAAGGATTAATTGTGGACTATCCTAAAAAAAAGAACTCTTTTAATCAAATGGCTCAGAACAAATCTTAATTCATGGTATTATAATTATTATACTTTATTCGAATTTCTGAAATCAATCAAAACAATGAAAACAATAAAAAACCCCAAATGTTGCTTCACAACAATGTGAAAGCAATATCTGGGGGTTTATTTTTTATGCTCTTTGCGCTTTTTCGATTTCTTCTAAGAAAACTTCAAGCGGTTGATTGCCCACGAACTCATATTGATCATTGATTACAATTTTAGGTACGCTTGAAACATTGAACTTTTCAGATAAATCATAGAAAGTTTGTGCCTCAATCATTTCACCATCGATTAGATCGCTTTCCAGTGCTAACTTATGCGCTTTTTGAACCGCACCCGCACAGTGTGGACAACTAAGTGTAACAAACACTTTGATATTAACTGGTTTTTCAAGTGCGCTTAACTTTGCTTTATAGCTTTCTGGTAACGCTTCTCCTGCGCCAGAAACTTCAAGAATTGCTGGGATGAAGGAGTTGATTTCATGACCTGCAGGAATACCATTAAATTTCACGCCTCTATAATTTTTTTGACCATCTAGCATAACAATGCTCGGCGCCATCACCACGTTATATGCCGTTGCACGGTCTGCATTTTTTACTAAATCAAGTTCTTCAAGATGAATTTTGTCACTTAAACTTTCGATTTCTTGCATAAAATTTAAAGTGTCTTTACAAGTTTCACAGTCGCCTTCCTTTGAAAACACTGCTAAAGTAATGTCATCTTTCATATCTGCAAAAATTTCTCTTAATTGTTCTTGTAATTGTTCATTTAATAAGCTCATAATATTCTCCTTTATACTTTAATGCTACGTTTTAATGTAGTCATATTATTAATTACTTAAGCGATTGATGTAATCATTTGCCGTGAGTGCCGCTTTAGCGCCTTCTCCTGCTGAAATAACGATTTGCTTATAAGGGACATCTGTAACATCACCAGCAGCATAAACGCCTTCTACAGAGGTTTCGCAGGCTGCATTGATTATGATTTCTCCTCTTTCATTAAGCTTTAAGAAATCTTTTACAAAACCGCTATTAGGCAGGTAACCAATCTCAACAAATAAACCATTTGCTTCGATCTCAGTGATTTCACCAGATTTTTTATCTTTAACAACGACGCCAGACATAAGTTGTGACCCTTTGACTTCAAGAATTTCAGTTTCTAGATAAATCTTAACGTTATCTAATGTATTCAGTTTATCAATAACAATCTGATCAGCTCTGAATTGACTTCTATGGATTAACTTAACCGTATTTGCTATTTTCGCAAGGTCTATTGCAGCTTCTACCGCTGAATTACCACCACCTGCTACGATGACATCTAATCCTTCAAACAATGGACCATCACAGATTGCACAATAAGCAACACCTTTTCCTAAGTAATCCGCTTCACCTGGAATACCCAAATGTCTTGGGCGGCTACCTGTGGCAATAATAACTGATTTTGATGTAAGAGCTTCACCGCTTGACAATTGAACCTCAAAACCATTCTCATTTTTATTTATAGCGGTAACTTCAACATCATTTAGCACAGGAACTTTCAAACTGTCTACGTGTGATTTAAAAGCCTGAACAAGTTCTTCTCCCGTCTTAAACTCAAATCCTAAATAATTTTCTACTGAAGTCGTGTCTACAACTTGACCACCGCTTTTTTTACCGATGATACCCACTTCTAGACCTTTTCTTTTTGCATATAATGCTGAATTTAGTCCAGCTGGACCTGAACCTATAATTAGTAAATCATAGGTTTTACCCTTATCAAGGGCAGCACTTTTCTTCTTACTTGAAGTTAAATTAAGATTGAGTTCCATACCATACACTCCTTATCGTCCAAAGGGACGTTACTTGAATTATATATCTAATTAAACTTCTGTCCGAGTACATCATAAATATACGCACAACAGAAGATTTTAAACGAAGAAATTATTTTTCGGACTTAAGAATCTTACATACCGAGGACTCCGATAAACCACCAAACAACTCGCCTAGCTCTTTTAAAGATAAAATAGAGTTTTTCCTAAAATCCACAATCAACTGATTGCGAAGTTCTTTGTCATTAATTAAATCCTGAGTCCTTACTGATTTCATTAAAGCAATCTGATCTAGCTTTTCAAGTGCTTCTTTTGTAGTTTTTAAGCACGTTTTACAGGTAGAGTGAAAAGGATTGTCTTGATCACAAATATCTACCTCACTATTAAAACAAGATCCCGTTACTTTATTACATCGAATTTCATCACATATTTGGTCAAAAGTACATTCGTCTTCTATTAAAATGCTCTTATATCGATCCTTAAATAAGGGTTGATCTGCTTTTACATACATCGCATAGGCAATGTTTAACGACTTCATAATTTTTGATAAATCGCTTCCGTTCGCATAAACGACCAAATGGTAAGCATTATCATTTTCAAGACAGTAGGCATATAACTTAAATCCATATTTATTTTTGGATGCTTTTATTAACTCAAGAAATTTATATTTGTCCGCCTCGCTTTCAAAAAGATTTCGAGATGAACTTCCATATTGCCTGATGTGATACACACCTTCAAGTTCAACTTGTCTGGCTTTTCGTGCCACGCGATCACCTACCTTCAAACAGAGTATAACAGATGAAAAAATAAAATTCAAGTACCGTCCCCTTGAATTTACATTTCATTTACAAATGTCAAAACTTTGTTTAAAAATGCCTTTAAGGGTTGCGTTTGAGGTTTAGATAAGATTTCTTTTGTACCGTGTTCAACGATTTTACCGTCTTCCATAAAGATAATATAATCCGCCACCTCTCTTGCAAAGCCTATTTCATGCGTCACGATTACAAAATCTTTTTTCTGTTCAGCCAATAACTTAACTGCATTTAATACTTCATGCGTTAAAATAGGGTCCAAGGATGAAGTGGGTTCATCTAATAACACGAGTTCAGGTGCAATTGCAAGCGCTCTCACAATAGACGCTCTTTGCGCTTGTCCCCCACTGATCTGATGGGGTCTTTTTAGTGCATGTTCCTGTAACCCAAATTGCTCTAAGAGTGCATTAACTTCGCGGACGGCTTCTTCTCTTTCGCGACCGTGAACCTTCTCTAAGACAAGTAGTATATTATCTAAAATCGTTAGATGTGGAAACAAATTATGATCTTGAAAAACAAAACCAACTTTTTTTCTGTAGTCGACATCTGAGACTTCACTTACCGTATGCCCGTTCACATTGATACTACCATTTTCAAATGATTCCAGACCAGCAATCAATCTTAAAAGAGTTGATTTTCCGCTACCAGATGCGCCTATTAGCGCTAAAACTTGAATGTCTTCTACTTTTATCTGCATTTGATCAAGTATGGTTTTACCACCATAGGTTTTGATTAAATTATTAATTGTTAGATTCATAAGCCACCTTGTAGTTGAGTCTTTTTTCTAGTGTTCTTACCATCATTATCAATGGGATTGTAAGTATCAAATAACCTATTGCTATGATTAAAAAGCCTTCTGGGTATCTAAAGCTAATAGATTGAATGGTTTGTACTGAATTCAAAAACTCGTTTGTTGACATGTATGCCAATAGGGCACTGCTTTTAATCGTCATAGCGAATTGTCCTGCAAGAGGGGGTAAAATTGAAGTCATCACTTGAGGAAAAACAACATATCGATACGTCTGATACTTTGTAAAGCCAAACATTTTAGCGGTCTGCCACTGATTTTGATGTATGCTCTCTATTGCCCCTTTATATATGTCCGAAATGTAAGCTCCTATATAAAGTCCAAGCGTTAAGGAGCCCACCCAAAATTTAGAATCAATGTTAAATGCATCACCTATATAGTAATACGCAATGACCGCAATTACGATAAGTGGTGTTCCAAAAATAATGGTCTTATGAATTTCTGAAAGATATTTAAGAACGCGCCATTTTGAAACTGTCATAAGATAAAGAATCAATCCAATGACAAGAGCTAAAACAAGTGATACGACACTAATGGCTATTGTCGTCAACCAACCTTCAAGAATGACGCGCCAATAGGTTAGATAAACAGAGTAATCTGTTGTTTTTTCAAGTGCTCTAGACGATACAAAATAGAATAAAAGAACATATACCGCAATTGCTGCCAGAAAGTTTAGTATTTTTTTCATATGTCACTCCTAGTTTATTCGGCATTGCTTTAATGCGTATTTCTTTACTGCTTGTGGCTTAATAAAAAAGTCACTCCCTTTTTAAGAGAGGACTTTCTATCGTCTTACTATTACACATCATGTAAATCAAAATACTTGCTCTTATGCGAATCAAGTATAAAACACTGTGAGACTTCAATTTTAAAAGAAAAACTCAAGACCATAATCTTCAAATTCTTTGATCTTATCTTGTAGATAGGTTTCTCTGATTTTATCGTATGTGCCATCTGTTTTTGCCTTTTCAATAAAAGCGTTAATCTTTTCTTTTAGCTCATCTTCTCCCTTACGCATCGCAATGCCCCAACCTTTTGTATTTGGAAGTGGTTCTAATATCGCGCGAGTGGTATCTGGATAGTTTTCATGATGTCTAATAATTGAAAGTGGGTCATAAATAAATACATCCGCTTTACCTTGAGCCACTTCTAATACTGCAGATGCTTCTTCATCAATATTGCGAATTTGTGCATTAGGTGCATTTTGTGCAGCCCATAAAGCTCCGATTGTGCCTGTTTTAGAAGCAATAATGACATCCGGATCATTCAAGTCTGATGGCGATTTCACTTTAGAGTCCTTATAGACGAGCATCATCAGCTGACTGTTGGTATATGGCTCAGAAAAATCAACCACTTCTTCTCTTGCTGGTGTGATTGTCATAGATGAAATGATCAAATCAATTTTACCTTGTTCAAGAGCAGGAATTAAACTGCCATAATCTGTTTCCACGATCTCAATCTCTCTATCCAAGTATTCTCCAAGTTTGTTTGCAAGCATAACCGATGCACCATCAGGATTACCATTTGCATCCTTTGTCTCAAAAGGTGGGTATTTTAGTTCCATGCCAACTTTTAAAGGTTCCTCTGTAGATTGACTTTGGCAACCCGATAACACGAAAATTGCTACAATTAATAACAGTAGTACTTTTTTCATAATGCCTCCTCTTGTAATGATAGTCGTTCTTACTTATACCAATATTTTCTATATTTAAAACAGTTTGATTCTTTTTTTCGCTTTTTGACACGGAATAGTTTATAATTTAAATGTATACGTTTAATTTTTGGGCCTTTCGCGAAAGGAGTGTTACAGGTTGAAAAACATACCCAATCTTTTAACTGCCATCCGTCTTTGTCTTGTACCGGTTTTTCTTATGGTGTACTTTTCCGCAATGGAATCTGCACACACAATAGCACTTATAATTTTTATTTTTGCCGGATTTACAGATTTTTTAGATGGCTATTTAGCTCGAAAGTACCAAGTTATTTCACCTTTTGGAACTGTATTTGATCCACTTGCTGACAAGTTGATGTTACTCGCTGCACTATCTTCACTCTACCTTGACCATATTATACCACTTTGGGTCTTGGCAATCATGCTTATGAAAGAACTTTTTATGATTTGTGCAGGAATTTATCTTTATTTGCGCAAAGAAAAAATGATCATTCCATCGAACTTGTTTGGGAAATTAGCAACGGTTGTTTTCAGTCTGGCAATTGTATTATTACTTATAATGCCAGAAACGAAATCATTACAATATCTCGTTATCCTAGCTGTTGGATTCAAACTTATCGCATTAACATCATATGTGACTTTTATGATAAAGCACAAACGACAGTCCAATTAAACGGCATGCGTCTATCACAAAATTGGAGGCTTCAATATGAATATTAAAATCATAACAGATTCGTGTTGTGACCTTCCACTAAGTTTCGTGGAAAGTCATTCGGATCTATTGCACGTCCTTGGTATGCCAATTCAAATCCAAAATAGAGAAGTCATCGATGATTTAGGAAAAACATATAAACATAAGGACTTTTATGATTTATTAAGACAAGGCATTATGCCAACGACATCGCAAATTAACTCATATCGTTTTGAGTGTGCGTTTAGAGATTGTGTTAAAGAGGGAAAAGAAGCCATTTACCTTGGGTTTACCTCTGGTATGAGTGGTACATACAATTCTGCGATGTTAGCTAAGCAAGCTGTATTAGAAGATTATCCAGAAGCTGTAATTCAAATTGTTGACACACTTTCAGCTTCTATTGGTCAAGGTGCTATTATCGTTGAAGCGCTAAAGCTTGCTCATCAAGGTAAAAACGTAAATGAAATTGCCTTATGGGCAGAATCGAATAAACTTAAAACTCAGCACTGGTTTGGCGTGGACGATTTAAACTACTTAAAAAATGGCGGCCGAATTTCTCATTTCTCAGCAATCGTTGGCGGTATGCTTAACGTAAAACCGACATTAGGTGTTGACAACGATGGAAGAATTAAACCCTTTGGAAATGTTAGAGGACGAAAAAAATCCATTGCACAGCTGGCTTCAAAGTTTGAAACACATTATCAGAGTGCTTCTTCAGCATCAGTCATCGTCGGTCATGGAAATTGTGAGGAGGATGCGATTGCACTTGCAAATGCAATAAAGGAAATCAATCCTGATGTCCCGTTAATGATTAGCGAACTCAGTATGACGATCGCCTCTCATGTTGGCCCAAACATGATTGCAGTTGCCTTCATTGGAGATGAAAGGGAAGAGTAATGTCAATAGTAGCAGTAGGACTTAGTGGTGGTATCGATAGCGGTACCACCGCACTTATGTTAAAAGAACAAGGTTACGATGTATTTGGCGTCACAATGTGGCTCTTTGATCATCAACAGCACGAGATTGAAGCTGCAAAAAAGGTGGCCGCTGCTATCGGAATACCACATCATGTTTTGGATTATAGAAGTGCCTTTAATGAAAAAGTCATTACACCTTTTATCAAAGCATACGAATCTGGAAAAACGCCAAATCCATGCCTTTATTGTAATAAGCATTTTAAATATGGCCAATTAATTAACGATTGTATCCAGCTAGGTGCTGATTTTTTTGCAACAGGGCATTATGTAAAATGTGAGTTTGATACTGTATCTGGCGAATATATACTGAAAAAAGCGGATTATGAGAAAAAGGATCAATCTTATAATCTTTATCATTTAGATCAAAACGTTCTGTCACGACTAATCTTTCCACTGGGCCTTGCCAGCAGCAAGGATGAAGTTCGATCTCATTTTTCTAAGTTAAATGTCACTTTATCGCAAAAAAAAGACAGTCTTGGAATTTGCTTTATCGATCACAAGAACCATCGTCGTTTTCTTGAAGAACTAGAGAGTCCAAGTAGTGTAGAAGGAGACTTTGTTAACCAGCAAGGTATCATATTAGGCACACATAGTGGCTTTGGCCACTATACAATAGGACAAAAAAGACGCCTCGGCATGGGCCGAGACGGTCAGTATTTAAACGGTAGATATGTGGTTATAGCCATCCATCCTGAAATCAATCAGGTCGTACTTGGTAGAGAAAGTGATCTATTATATACAGAGGTTTATTGCTCCGAATTTAATCTCATTTCACCAAGTTTAAAAACACAGTTATTAAAAAACGCGCAGGGTTTTTCAATTACTGCCATTTTAAGTCAGTGGTCCGAAAAGTATCAAGGCAAGCTATACCTTAATAATTCAGGCGCAAAAGTAATTTTTGATTTACCTGTTCGTGCCCCATCACTTGGACAAGCGATGGTGTGTTACAAGGAAGATGTACTTATCGGCGGTGGTATAATCTCAGCCTTTGAAAACACCAAGAAATTGTACACAAATACAAAAATGACATAAGTTGCACAAAATACTTGCAAAAATTTTGGCTATTTCAATAGAAACCGTTAATATTTTTGCTTTAATATGCTATCCTAATATGGCTTAAATGCACATTTGAATGTGCGCTTAAGCCATTTATTAATTTTAGGGGTGAGACATGCTGAAAAATTTAGGACTAAGAAAAAAGATCCTTGGCGGATTTGTTCTAGTCACGTTATTAACTGTAATTGTAGGCGCTGTAGGCATTATCGGAACACGACAATTAAAATCAGAGGTTGATGAAATTGGGTTAGTCAACTTACCAAGCGTCGATGCATTATTAAGTATTAGTGAATCAGTTGCTTTAGTGGCTGGATATGAAAACGCACTTCTCGTTCCAGAACTTAGTAAGGAGATGCGAGACGATTATCTTGCAAAAATGGAAGAAGAACTTTCTTTAATTGGTACATATATGACCAATTACGAGTCACTCTCTATAACGGAGGAAGAGGCTGCCCTCTGGACAGATTTAAAACCACTTTATGAAAAATGGGCTTATGATCACAAAACCTATATATCATTTGAATCTACTTATCGTAATAAAGTCTCTCAAATCAATTATAACAACATGGTAACGCAATCTCTCAAAACCAATGCTAGATCTTATGGTATGTTAAACAAAGCACTTGGTGAGCTTGTTGAACTTAATAAAGCAAATTCAACTGTTTCAGTATCAGATGCGATTTCACTAAGTAATCAAATCAATCTCGTTACAGGTGGAGTTTTAGTTGGCTCTATCGTTTTATCATTACTATTCGGTTTAATTATCTCTGGAATGATTTTAAAACCGGTTAAAAAGCTCAATCAAGATCTTTCAATGCTTGCTACAAGTGGCGGTGATTTAACACAAAGATTTATCGTTTCTTCAGGAGATGAACTTGGAAAAATGACACTCTCTGTAAATGCATTCTTAGATAACCTTCACACCATTATGGGTCAAGTGATCGCTGAATCAGACAACATGAACGAATCCGTATCATTGGTAAACGATTATCTATTACATCTCAATGATAATATTCAAGATGTATCTGCTGCCACAGAGGAGCTTTCTGCAAGTATGGAAGAATCAGCTGCAAGCAGTGAAGAAATCAATGCAACGACAAAGGAAATTGAAAATGCGGTGCATCTCGTATCTGATAAAGCGCAAGAAGGTGCAAATTCCTCACTGCAAATTAGCACAAAAGCAAAGGCGCTTCTCGATGTTGCTTTAGAGTCTAAGAAAGTTGCAATCTCCACTTATGAGCAATCAAAAGGACACCTAAAGGAGTCATTAGAACGCTCAAAGGAAATGGATAAGATTAACGTTCTTTCCAATACGATCTTGCAAATATCAGAGCAAACAAATCTACTCGCTTTAAATGCCGCTATCGAAGCAGCACGAGCTGGTGAGGCTGGAAGAGGCTTCGCAGTCGTCGCTGATGAAATCAGAAAACTAGCAGAACAATCAAAGGCTTCAGTAACAGAAATTCAAGCTGCTGCTGATCAAATTACGGATATCGTCAAAGGACTAGTAGATAATGCTGAAAACATCGTTGGTTTTGTAGAATCTAAGGTGATTGGCGATTATGACTTACTTGTGAATACCAGCTCAGAATATCAGTCGGATGCAAAAGTGTTCAGTGATATATCCAGTGAACTTAGTGCAACAGCAGAGCAATTACTTGCATCTATGGAGACGATTTCAAAAGCCATACACGAAATCACAAATGCTACTTCGCAATCTTCTGAGGGAACAATGACCATAGCTGAAAAAACAAGTCTAGTATCTGAACAATCTAGTGCAGTTTCTAAACAAGCTGCAGTCATTCATCAGGGTTCTAACGCACTACATGAAAGTGTTTCCAAGTTTAAATTATAATACTGCTCATGTTTACTGATTTCTGTAATTAGCTTATGTCGTCAAGTAAAATGTCACCATAAACAAGAGTATGACTAAATAAAGGTAGCATGTCCTAAATAAGAATTAGGATCTGCTACCTTTTTTGTTTCATGAGATTACTTTAATATGCCTTTGCCATATAAACCATGTGTTTAGCTGGTTTACCACAGAATGGACATGTGTCACCCAGATTCTCCTGTTCAAATGGGATACATCTAATAGTAACACCTGTTTCTGCCTTAACGTCTGCTTCACAAGCCTCTTCACCACACCACATTGCTTTTGCAAACCCTGGTGTTTCAACCATTTTTGTCTTAAACTCATCATATGATTTAACGATATAAGTCTTTTCGTCTCGACTAACTCTAGCCTTCTCAAGCATGTCATAATGAATCGTATCAAGAAGCGCTTTCACTGTCTGAGCTGCATCTGCTCTTTCAAGTGTTACTTTCTCTAAAGTATCACGTCTTGCAGCCATCATAACACCATTTTCAATATCGCGTGGCCCAACCTCTAAACGAAGCGGTACACCTTTCATTTCGTATTCATTAAACTTCCAGCCTGGTGAATTTTCTGTACTATCATCTAGCTTAACCCTAATTCCAGCTGCTTTAAGTTCATCGTAAAGGGCATTGACATGCTCAAGGACACCTTCCTTCTTTTGTGCGATTGGTACAATCACCACTTGAATTGGTGCCAATCTAGGTGGTAATACAAGTCCACGGTTATCACCATGAACCATGATGACACCACCAATTAGGCGCGTTGAACAGCCCCAAGAAGTATGGTGTGGGTATTCAAGTTCACCTGTTCTGCCTTGGAAGGTGATATCAAATGCCTTTGTAAAATGCTGTGCTAGGTTGTGTGAGGTTCCTGATTGTAACGCTTTACCATCGTGCATCAAAGCTTCTATCGTATAGGTTGCTTCAGCTCCTGCAAACTTTTCACGATCTGATTTACGACCTGCTACCATTGGAATCGCTAATAGTTCTTCTGCCATTTCGATATAAATGTTTAACATTCTTAGTGTTTCTTCTTGTGCTTCCTCAGCGGTTTCATGAATTGTATGACCTTCTTGCCATAAGAATTCTGAAGTTCTTAAAAATGGACGCGTCGCCTTTTCCCATCTTACAACCGAACACCATTGATTATATAAATATGGCAATTCTCTATATGTGGTTAACCATTTTGAATACATGGAGCAAATGATCGTTTCAGAGGTTGGTCGAACACATAGTCTTTCGGCTAATTCTTCACTGCCACCATGTGTCACCCAAGCCACCTCAGGTGCAAACCCTTCCACATGCTCTTTTTCTTTATTTAGTAAACTTTCTGGAATCAAAAGTGGGAAATAGACATTTTGGTGTCCTGTTTCTTTAAACCGTTTATCCAAAAAGCTTTGAATGCCTTCCCAAAGTGCATAGCCATACGGCTTAATGACCATAAATCCTTTTACAGGTGAATAATCCACCAAATCAGTTTTCTTAATGACATCTGTATACCACTGTGCAAAGTCATCTTCCATCTTTGTAATGTCTTTTACAAAATCTTTTTCTTGTTTGTTACTCATATAGCCTCCTTTTAATTAAAATCTTCAGGCATCGAGCCTTCAGATTTTACATCAACTCCCTTGCTGCTTAATAAA
The DNA here is from genome assembly GCA_002441045.1 of Firmicutes bacterium UBA6226. The sequence goes on from DJWQ01000200.1 coordinate 15,726, forward strand.
AAAGACCCTTCATCTCAGATAGAGACGAAGGGTCGCGGTACCACTCTAATTAACAGGATATCCTGTTCACTTATTTCGGAGATATCGGTCCGTGCCGTGCGTTTTCGCAAGCTCAAAGGTAGGTTCAGTTTGATCATGGATCAAGGAATCTTTCAGCCGGTGGATTCCACTCTCTAATGACTTAATCAAACTTACTAGTCTTTTCATAGCCTATACATTATATTAAATTTAATATAATCGCATTTCAAAAACTTGTCAAGTGGTGATTGTTGTGGTATTCTACCAATGTTGGGAATGAGGTTCTCCCTTAGTCTAAGGACTTAAACCGCGTATACGCTGATGACTTCTGTGATTTAATTTCACAGGACCATCAGCTTTTTTTTAGCCACTTTTACGCACTCATATATACCTGTGAAACACTATTAATAAGCAAAATGGAGGCATTATGTTATTAAGTTTATCTTTAATTTTAATTCTTGGCTTCTCACTCAGTGGTATTTTTAACCGATTAAAATTACCAGGCCTTATGGGGATGATATTAACGGGCATCCTACTTGGACCGTATGTTCTCAATTGGATATCAGATGATATCCTCAACATCTCCTCTGAACTCAGGCAAATTGCATTAATCATCATCTTGACACGTGCAGGGCTTGCCATCGATCTAGAAGATCTAAAGAAAGTTGGACGACCTGCTATACTCATGTGCTTCGTTCCTGCCACCATTGAAATTCTAGCATTCGTATGGCTAGCTCCTAAATTTTTCGATATTTCACTTATTGAAGCAGCCATTATGGGAACTGTAATTGCAGCAGTTTCACCAGCTGTTATCGTACCAAGGATGCTACACCTTATGGAATCTGGCTATGGTAAGGATAAAAAAATACCTCAGCTCATAATGGCTGGGGCATCTGTTGATGATATCTATGTCATCGTTCTATTTACTGCTTTTTTAGGCATGTACGGCGGAGATAGATTTAGTCCGATGACGCTTGTGACTGTGCCTGTTTCTATACTGCTTGGTATCCTTTTAGGGATTGTCAGTGGTTTCATTATGGTTGCTGTCTTTAAGAAGCTCCATATTAGAGATACCATTAAAGTTTTGATTTTACTCAGTGTCTCATTTCTTTTTGTGTCACTGGAAGCTTTTTTGAAGACTTACGTACCAGTATCTGGACTGATTGCAGTCATGGCACTTGGCGCTACGCTTTTGAAACGCTATGAAGTTCTTGCTAAAAGATTGAAGGGTAAATTTTCTAAAATATGGGTTGGAGCTGAAATCCTACTTTTCGTGTTAGTTGGCGCAGCGGTAGACATTCGTTATTTACAGAGTGCTGGTATTTTAGCAGTTGTGTTGATTTTAGTTGCACTTGTTTTCAGAGTGGTCGGTGTTAACCTAAGCTTACTTAAGACATCACTAACTACTAAAGAACGCCTTTTCTGCTCAGTTGCTTATTTACCAAAGGCAACCGTTCAAGCAGCTATCGGTGCCATTCCACTTTCTACTGGTGTGGCATCTGGACATCTGATTTTAACGGTTGCAGTCCTAGCGATTATGATTACTGCGCCTATAGGTGCATTAGGAATTGATCTAAGTTATAAGCGCGTTTTAACCGCACCTAGCGGTCAGGAAAAATCTCACTAAGTCTTTGCTTTAGTAGTTTTAACCCTTTAGTAGATGCGATACAGGTTT
>DJWQ01000075.1:0-2801 GCA_002441045.1 Firmicutes bacterium UBA6226
TTTGTTGGATTTTTAATGATTGCCATGGGTATGAACCTATTAGATGTATTCCCATTTTTTAGAAAATTTATTCCGAAGATGCCCGACTTTATTCGAAAATTAAAACCAACTGGTAAAAGTAGTCCACTTGTAGTTGGTCTTCTAAATGGTTTGATGCCATGTGGTCCTCTTCAGGCGATGCAGCTCTATGCTTTATCGACAGGAAGTCCGATTAAAGGTGCATTTGCAATGTTTATGTTTAGTCTTGGAACGGTACCTTTAATGTTTATTTTAAGTGTAACCAGCGCTTATATGAGCAAAAAATTCGCTCAAAAGGCGGTTGCAGTAGGAGCGATGTTGGTCGTGGTAATGGGACTATCCATGTTCAGCCAAGGAATAGCACTTTCAGGCTTTAATGGTACAAGCTTTGCTCAATCAGTGCCATCTGAAACCTTCACAATAGATGATACGCTTTCTCCACAGCTTATTGAAAGTACACTTAATACAAGAAGCTATCCTGAAATTACGGTTGAAGCTGGAAAACCGGTTGTTTGGAATATTATTGCACCTGAGGGTACGGTTAACAGTTGTAATAACCGATTTTTTATTAGAGAATATAATTTAGAGGTCACTTTAAAAACGGGCATTAATGAAATCCGTTTTAGTCCAGAGCAAACAGGCGTCTATAATTATACGTGTTGGATGGGAATGGTATCGGGAACCATAAGAGTGGTTGCACCTGGATCAGATGCTGTAATAGGAGATACAACACCAGTGCCGGAACCGCCAAAGCCAGCGGGGTATCAAATTCCAACAAATGAGTTAGAAATTGCGGGTATCAAAGTAACTGAAGACAATAAGTTATATCAAGAGGTTAAAATCACACTTACAGACAATGGTTTTACACCTGCAGTTATTGTCATTCAGAAAGGCATCGAAACAAGATGGACGATTGATAACCAACAGATAGAAACGGGTGATTTTGAACTCAGAGTACCAAAGTATGCGACAAAATTAAAGATAAAATCAGGTGAAAACTTATTAATGCTTTATCCAGATCAAGATTTTGAATTTACTAACGCTACCAGTCAGTATTTTGGGTATATTAAAGTAGTAGATGATTTAGAAACACTTGATGTTGAGACGCTTAAAAATGAGATAAATCAGTTTGAAACACTCATCTATCCAGAAGAAACTTATCAGTCTAATTCTGGTGCGTCTTGCCATTAAACCTTATTCCATGAGGAGTCATAAGTATGGCAGAAATCTTAATTGTAGATGATGAAAATAAAATATTGGATGTTGTAGAATCTTATCTAGTGAGCAAAGGCTTTCAAGTAAAGGTTGCCTCGAATGGCTCAGATGCGCTTAATATTATTAACACTAGGGAAATTGATCTGGTCGTATTAGATTTGATGCTGCCAGATATCAGCGGTGAAGAAGTGTGTCAAAGCATTCGGGATTCAAAAAATGAGCGCGTTCGATTAACCCCAATTATTATGCTTTCAGCTAAATCACATGAGATGGCTATCATAGAAGGTTTAAGAACAGGTGCAGATGACTATATGGTCAAGCCTTTTAGCTTAAAAGAGCTACAGGTTCGGATAGAAACTGTACTTAGAAGATTTGATTTGAGTAGACTTCTTTTGAAGCCTACCGTTTGGAAAGACGATTATCTAATGGTGGATTTAACCAACAAAACGGTAAGAATTAATCATGAACTGATCAACTTAACGGTAAGTGAACTGCGTATATTAATGACGATGCTCGATCAACCCAATCGCGTTTTTACAAGAGAACAATTGATCGATGCGGTATTTGGAGATGACTTCGACAGTTATGATCGTGTAATTGACACGCATATAAAAAACTTGAGGCAAAAAATAGAAAAAAATCCCAAGGAACCTTTTTATATTAAGACCATTTATGGTCTAGGCTATAGATTTGGCGGTGAAAAGTGAAGGGTGGATTAAAGAAAGAACTAACAGTGACCATTACGGGGATTGTTCTCTTGAGCATCGTTTTAATTAGCGTTGTTGCCAACGTGTTTATCAATAAAGAGTTTGAAAAATACGCTCAAAAAGAACAATCTGCAAGATCAGAAGAAATCGTCACTCATTTGGAAAGTCAGTATCAACCTTTGTTTCAATCTTGGAATGACGATTATGTTCACGGCCTTGGCATGTACGCATTATATGAAGGTTATATCATCCGATTATATGATAGCAAGCACAATCTCGTTTGGGATGCAGAAAACCACGACATGGCACTTATGACAGAGGTTATGCAAGCAATTGAATCTAGAATGAAGACCAGTAAACCTTTTTTTGAAGGTGGGTTTGTAACAAAATCGTTTCCGCTAAATTATGACAATACTGCTATTGGCAATGTTGAGATCACATTTTATGGGCCATATTTTTATACGGAAAATGATTTGAATTTTTTAAAAGCGCTCAATACGATTTTTTTCGTCGTAGGGTTGATCGCTTTAATTGGTGCGATGATTACAAGTCGATTAATTTCACAAAAAATGATAAAACCGATTCTAAATACAGTTGAAACCGCAAAGTTGATATCGAAAGGCCAATACAAAGTAATGGAAGAAGATATTCCTGATAGTGATGAACTTAAAGTGTTGGTTACGACCATGAATCAAATGGCCTCCTCATTAGAGCAACAGGAAAAGCTAAGAAAGCAGCTTACAACAGATGTTGCACATGAGCTAAGAACCCCTTTGACGACGGTCTCTTCACATTTAGAAGCGATGATTGAAGGCGTTTGGGAGCCAACAGAGGATCGGTTGAGAAGCTGTTACGAGGAAA
>DJWQ01000075.1:2866-8960 GCA_002441045.1 Firmicutes bacterium UBA6226
TAAGCGCGCCTATTGATAAAGATCGCATCTACCAAGTTATCGTAAACTTAGTTTCTAATGCGATTCATTATACGCCAGAGGGGGGAAGCATTAGCTGTTCTGTTTACAAATCAGAGAAAGAAGCGGTTTTGGAAGTAGCTGACTCAGGAATCGGTATTTCGGAAGCCGATTTGCCCTATATATTTGAAAGGTTTTATAGGACAGATAAATCTAGAAATCGACGTACCGGTGGCGCTGGAATAGGTTTGACCATAGCAAAATCAATCATAATGGCACATGGTGGTAGTATTGAGGTTGAAAGCAAGTCAAGTCTTGGCAGTCGGTTTATAGTAAGACTACCACTTAAAACGGTTTGAAAGGAGTGCATCATGTTTAAGAAAATCAAAGCGTCATGGCAACATTTTTTAGAGTCACTTGCCGAACAGAATAAAACGAACTATGGTGAGGGTGGTATAAACTGTTGTGAGTTGAAACAGGCAAATTCTGACCAGCCAAAACAATCATAATCAAAGTAATCTAAAAACATACGGATAAGGGTTGAGGAGCTAGTTCATGGCTCCTTTTTTATTTAGCTAAATAAAATGATTATGTTATAATAAATTGGGTTAAAAGAACTAGATGGATATTAAAAACTTTCACTGAAATGAGGCTCAAATGTTCAAACGCATATTTAGCAATGAAGCTATAAGAGAATTAAATGAGTTAAGCCCAGAACAACAAATGAGAGTCAAGGTTGAACTGACTAGGACTAATAATAAAAGGCTGTTAATTTTTAGTATATTAACGGCTTTTTTAGAGCTGATGTTAATCTTGTTTAATGATATTCCTAATATTGTGAGCCATTCAGGTGATTATAACATTAGTTTGCTTTACCTAGTATTTCATTCTCTTATTCTAATGACGAGCTTGACGGTACTGGTTTTATTAAACCGTTTTAAAGACAAGCTTACCAGTCGATTGTATCATTATCTTTCTGAAGCGACTGTATTATCTGGCATGATATGGATGGCATTTATTGGTGTGCTAGACCAACTCACTCTGGGCAACTTTACATCGTATATTACGATTTTTATCGTAGTTGGGATAGCCGTATTAATTAAATCACCGAACAATTTTATCGTATATACCATACCACAGGTATTGTTTTTAACGCTTAGCTATTACTTTCATGAGGACACTAATATGCTCATGGATGTATTCGTTAATGGAACGATGTTTTATCTATGCGTATTATTTATTTCTAAAATCACCTACGAAAATCACTTGGATCATATCGTCAAAAATATGGTCTTAGAGGAAATTAATAAAAAATTAGAATACATTTCAAATTATGATTTTTTAACTGGGCTATATAATCGTAGATATTTTGAAACTATTCTAAAAGAGAACGTGATTAATGTAACCTCGCTTTCTAAAAGTGCTATCTTTCTTGGTATTATGGACATAGATCACTTCAAAACCATCAATGATCAGTATGGTCACAAAACAGGAGATCTCGTTTTGGAACAAGTGTCTGAGTTGATTAGGAAATGCGTAAAAGAAGATGCTATATACGCCAGATGGGGTGGGGAGGAGTTCGTTTTTCTATTCACTGAAAAAGACAAGGTAGCCTGTCATCAACTTATGGAAGCACTAAGAGTAAGCATTGAGAAATCCGAAATCAATGTCGATGGAAAAGCAATCACAATGACTGCGAGCTTTGGACTCACTCAGGTTCAAGATACATCGGAGATAGCATTTTCAAACGGCATTAAAAATGCAGATCAAGCGCTTTATTCAGCGAAAGAGAACGGAAGAAATAGAGTGGAGTGGTTTTATTAATCTAAAGTATTTTTTGATTTAAATGAACTTAAAAACATGCTATACTGATTTAGACCCCCTGCACAGGGGGGTAAATTCTAGGAGGCATTTGTTTATGGTGAAACGATTGACGAAGCATAGAAGGAGTTTTCAATATCTTTTTGGCGGCATTACACTTTACTTGTTTTTGGCTCATCCCAAAGGCATTTTAATCATTCTTGGTGTTGGCATTATCCTCGGTGCATTATTGGGCAAAGTATTTTGCAAATGGATGTGTCCAATAGGGCTAATGATGGAGTTTATGACTAAAAATATGTCTTCAGAACAAACCAAAGTACAAATGTATAACTATTATAAGTTAGGGTGTCCAGTGGCATGGATTCAAGGCTTTTTAAACAAGTTTTCACTCTTTAAAATTCGAAGAAATAAAAGCACATGTACCTCGTGCGGACTTTGTGATAAAGCCTGTTATATTTCCTCGATCAATCCTGAGATGAGCCTCTATAAATCAGATAAGAAGGATTCTAGTACAGCTTATAGCTGTTCTAAATGCATGGCTTGTATAACCTCATGTCCAAATAACAGCTTGGATTTTACCGTCAAAAATTAATAAATCTTAACTTTGACAAATATATATCGATGTGTTATCCTAACGATGAATTGAATAATCTTCAGGGCAGGGTGTAATTCCCGACCGGCGGTGATAGTCCGCGAGCCTAACGGCTGACTTGGTGTAATTCCAAGACCGACAGTATAGTCTGGATGGGAGAAGAGTGTATCGGTAGGCTATCTATTTTTGGTCTGTCCTTTTTTCGATGAGCATGGCTCTGAAGGTATTTTTATACTTTCAGAGCTTTTTTTTTAGCCACAATTTCACTTGTGGTAAAATCTGAAGGCTCGATGCCTGAAGATTTTTATTTAGCCATAATGATTCGCATGGCTCATCGAAGGCATTATACCTGAAGACCTCAATATTATTGAGTAAGGAGGTTAAAATGGATCAAAATTGGATGAATCAAGCCGTTGCTTTAGCGAGACTAGGCAGTGGACATGTCAATCCAAACCCCAAGGTAGGGGCGGTTATTGTGAAGGATAACCGCAAAATTGGCGAAGGCTATCATCAAAGATATGGTGCGCCACATGCGGAAATCAACGCCATTCGATCAGCAAGTGAATCATGTGAAGCTGCCACACTTTACGTCACATTAGAACCTTGCTTTCACTACGGCAAGACACCCCCTTGTGTAGATGAAATCATCAGGCAGGGCTTTAAAAGAGTTGTCATTGGCATGGTTGACCCCAATCCAAAGGTGGCTGGGAAAAGCATTGAAAAACTAAGAAGTAATGGGATTGAGGTGACTTTAAACGTACTTGAAGCCCAGTGTCGAGAATTGAATCCAGGATTTATAAAGCTCGTAGAAACTCAAAAACCTTATGTCTTACTGAAATCGGCGATGACTCTAGACGGAAAAATAGCCACTAAGACAGGTATGAGTCAGTGGATAACATGCGANNTTATCAGATGATCCGATGCTGAACACTCGTATCTACGAGACACCGTCACATCCGATTCGCATTATCGTCGATTCAAAAGGAAAATTGCCATTGGACTCTCAGATCGTAAAGACGGCGAGAGATTATAAAACCATTTTAGTGACCACAGATCAGATTGAAGCTGAAAAAAGAGATGCGTTATTACGCGCAGCTATAAAAGTCGAAATTGTTAATCAAAATAATGCCAAAGGCTGTAATCCAGATAAAGTTTGCATGGCTGCAATGATGAAACGCTTAGGTGAGCTAAACATCTGCAGTATCTTACTTGAGGGTGGTGGTACGCTTAACGATAGCTTATTAAGAAGTGGCAATGTAGATGAAGTACTATTTTTTATAGCACCTAAGATTTTCGGTGGAGAAGCTGCTAAATCACCAGTATCGGGACTTGGCATCGAAAACATCTCAGAGGCAATAGAAGTGGTTGAATTAAATTATGAAATGTCAGGAACAGATCTATGCATTAAAGGAAAGGTGGTCAATCATGTTCACAGGGCTGATTGAAACGTTGGGAAGGGTAAACAGCATAAAAAAGACCTCTGAGAGTGCCATATTAACCATTGAAGCGCCAGAAATAGCATCTTTAATAAAAGTGGGTGACAGTATCTCTACAAATGGGGTCTGCCTCACGGTTACTTCTATTATGGGCAATCAATATACCACAGATGTCATGCCGATTACCTTTGCGTCCACGAACCTAAATTTATTAAATATCGGCAGCAAGGTTAATCTAGAACGTGCAATGACCTTGAAAGATCGATTGGATGGTCATCTTGTCACAGGGCATGTCGATGCAATCGGTAGGATTTCAAATGTTCAGAAGCACGGAAATGCAACTCTTTACACGATTATGATAACCGAGGATTTGATTGCCCGTATGATTGAAAAGGGCTCCATAGCTGTAGATGGGATTAGTCTGACGATACAAAAGCTGAATCATGATAGTGTCGTCGTTTCGATAATTCCACACACGTCTAAAATGACAACACTATCATCCTTAAAAATGGGTGATGTTGTGAATGTTGAAAGTGATGTGATTGGGAAATATGTTGAAAGACTGTTAGGAAAAACGTCACAAACATCTAGTGTAGACATGGACTTTTTAAGTAGAACAGGTTTTTTATAGGAGATCATTATGTTTAGCAAAATAGAAGAAGCAATAACCCAAATTAAGTTGGGAAAAATGATCGTTGTCGTAGACGATGAGGACAGAGAGAATGAAGGCGATCTCTTGATGGCGATGACACATGTGACGCCACAAGCGGTCAACTTTATGGCGACACATGGTAGAGGGCTCATCTGTGCACCTATGGTTACAGAGGACATCGAGCGTCTTGAGCTCCATCCGATGGTCGTCAATAATACAGATCCCAAAGCAACTGGATTTACGGTTTCAGTGGATGTTAAAACTTCTACAACAGGCATATCTGCCTATGAGCGTTCTGAAACGTTACGAGCGCTTCTTGATCAAAATAGTATACCCTCTGATTTTACGAGACCAGGGCACATCTTTCCACTTCACGCAAAAGAAGGTGGCGTGCTAAGAAGAGCTGGACATACCGAGGCTGCAGTTGATTTTGCAAGACTTGCTGGACTTGAGCCAGCTGGTGTCATCTGTGAAATCATGAACGACGATGGCACGATGGCTCGCGTTCCAGATCTAGTAAAATTCTGCGAAAAGCACCAGCTAATTATGGTGACGATTAAGGATTTAATCGAATATAGAAAACGAACTGAATCTCATGTAAGACGGATTTCTGCTGCAAAAATGCCGACGAAATATGGTGAGTTCACAATGGTAGGTTATGAGAATCTTTTGACGCATGAGCACCATGTTGCTTTAGTTAAAGGAGAGATAGATCCAGATGATGTCGTAATGGTTCGTGTACATTCAGAGTGTCTTACAGGAGATGCCTTTGGCTCATTAAGATGTGACTGTGGCGATCAATTGGCTCATGCACTTAAAGCCATCGAAAAAAATGGCAAAGGTGTGTTACTCTACATGCGTCAGGAAGGAAGAGGGATAGGCCTTCTGAACAAAATAAGAGCATACGCCCTTCAGGATCAAGGACTTGATACTGTGGAAGCGAACTTAGCGTTGGGATTTGCAGAGGATCTAAGAGATTATGGCATTGGTGCACAAATTTTATACGATTTAGGTTTGCGTAAAATTAAACTAATGACAAACAATCCGCTTAAGTTAACAGGGATTGAAGGTCATGGATTAGAAGTTATCAATCGCGTGCCTATTGTGATGTCACACAATGACAAAAATTTTCATTATTTAAAAACCAAACAGGATAAGATGCAACATTTATATAAAATGGAGGAGAACTAGTATGATTTACAGTGCAAATTTAATTGGAACAGGAAAAAAATTCGGCATTATTGTTGGCAGATTTAACGAGTTTATTGGCAGCAAACTTCTAGAAGGAGCAAAGGACACTTTGATTCGTCATGGCGTTGATGCGGATGCGATCGATGTGGCATGGGTACCTGGAGCATATGAAATTCCACTTGCCGCTAAAAGACTTGCAATGACTCAAAAATACGATGCGATTATCTGCCTCGGGGCAGTTATTCGAGGTGCGACGCCTCATTTCGAATTTGTTTCAAATGAAGTTGCTAAAGGAGTCGCACAGGTATCGTTAGATCAAAATCTACCGGTTATCTTTGGTGTTTTAACCACTGATTCAATAGAGCAAGCGATTGAAAGGGCAGGCACTAAAGCTGGAAATAAAGG
>DJWQ01000023.1 GCA_002441045.1 Firmicutes bacterium UBA6226
GTAATAACTGATGTATTCCTTCAATCTTACCACATCCCCTTACATGTACAATGTTCATGACGTTATTATTTTATCACACAGACCTATATTCTCAAAACAAAAAGCAATAGCTTCGCTATCGCTTAGATGTATTAGACTAGAAGGGACGCGATTTAGTTCGAAATGATTTTTAATGGTATAATATCTTAAACAAAAGACCATTCTCCGTGGGAGGGTTTACGATGTGTAGAATGGCTGCGTTTTCATCGTCGAATGATATTTGCATTGTTGAAGTATTTGATAAAGTATCTGTAATGGCGGAGCGTGGCAGGGGAGCCCCGCATGATGATGGGTATGGTCTAATAATTCAAAGTCAATTTGAAAAATTTGAGCACAAATCAACTAAGGCGATATATGAGGACGCTGATTTTAGAAAGCTTTGCGAAAAACTCCGGGGAGAGGTTGGGATAATTCATGCACGTAAGGCTTCACCAGGTATTCCCGTTGGCTTGCAACAGCTCCATCCGTTCTATATAGAAGGTAGATACCTTGCACATAATGGTACAATAAAGGATGCGAACAAAGCTAATCTTTTTCAGAGCGATACATATCACTTTTTCCTTAGTATTCATAATTTCAAAGACTTTGAAGGTCTACTTAATAATGTGAAAAAGTATGTCGAAGTTCATGATTTCACTGGAATTAACTTCTTGTTATTAGACGAGTTAGACAAGTCGTTATATGTTGGCTGCATATATACTGGTGATAGTGAATACTTTACATTGTATTACAAAGTTGACAAAACGGGATTTTTTGTATATTCACAGGAAGATGTCGATGACTCGCTTGTCCCTATGGAAAATGGGCAAATCTTTAGGGTAAGAAATGGAGAAATAATCGAAGAAGGGAGGGTGTTTTAGACGTGTTTAATTGTACTACGGTTAATGATTTATTATCAGGAGAATTAGTTCAAAAATTGTCAATCTCGTATGGTACACCGCTATATGTTTATTTTGAAACAATCATAAGAGAACGAGCAAGGGTTGTAACGGGGATTTTTAATGGTATCAATATTTTCCCAACCTTTGCATGCAAAGCCAACAACAACCCGAACTTACTTCGTATTCTAAAAGAAGAAGGTTTTGGAACTGATATTGTTACGCTGGGAGAATACTATGCTTCAAGGTTGGCTGACATCCCTGACGAGAAAATTGTATGGAATGGTAATGGAAAATCTTTGAAAGAGATGGCGTTGTTATCAAAGGTTAGATACGTCAACGTAGATTCAATTGAGGAATTGGAAAGATGGAAAGATGTTGCCTTTAAAGTTGGAGATATTCCTGAATTATTCTTAAGGATAAATCCTAACGTTAATCCGAACACACATCCGTATATCTCCACGGGCTTGAAGAAGAACAAATTTGGGATTCCAATAGAGATATTAGAAAGTGCTTTGAAAAAAGCAAAGGAAAGCAATCTTGAGTTGGTGGGGTTCCATATTCATATTGGTTCACAAATAACAGATGTTGCACCGTTTTACGAAGCGTTGAGTCAGGCTGTTGAACTCAGTAGAAAGTATGGTTTCAGGAAGATTAATATAGGTGGTGGATGGGGAATCAACTATAAAGATAAAGAATTGGATTTATCAGACTACAGTGAGACAATTGTACCTCTACTTAAGGGTTTTGAAGAAGTTGTTTTAGAAATCGGCAGATACATAATTGGACCAGCTGGAGTACTCATTTTAAGAGTTGAGTATGTGAAGAGAACAGATGCAAAGACTTTCATAGTTGTGGATGGTGGTATGAATGTTCTCATCCGGCCAGCGATGTATGGAGCATTTCATGGTGTTAGAATATTGGGTCCTGAGCAAAATGAGAAAGCGGAGGTAGATGTTGTTGGACCACTTTGTGAGTCTGGAGATATTTTAGCAACACATTGCATGTTGGAAATTCCAAGAGAAGGTAGTTATATTTTAATAGAAAACGCAGGAGCTTACGGATACGCAATGGCAAGCAATTATAACTCTACATTAAAACCTGCAGAAGTTTTAATCACCGAAAACAAAGAACCAAAGTTAATCAGAAGACGTGAAACGTATGATGACCTTTTCAGAACTATAATTTAAATTATTTTGGGGTAAAAATTTAAGAATTTGTGGTATAATTATCAGTTCACATGAGATGTAACTTGCAAAACACAAAGGAGGCTGGCTATTATGAAAGGATTGAAAACAAAGGTAGGTATAAAGGTATCTATAGCTATAGTGTTGTTGGTATTGACAACAGTTTTTGCACTTCCGAATTTTGAGTATCAAATCTATTACGGAAATCTGCATTCTCACACTTCTTACTCCGATGGGAGAGGAACTCCTGAACAAGCTTATGCGCATGCTTCAAAATATGCTGACGTGCTGGCGGTTACCGACCATTGCTACTTTCTAAAAATACCTGTCAACGGGCAATCGAAAACTTATCTAACTCAGCAAGCAGCGCGCAGTGCAACGATTCCAGGTAAATTCGTAGGATTACAGGGATTTGAATGGACAGCAGGTTCTGGGCATATAAACGTTTACGAGACACTTGAGTTTATAAGCCGAGATGAAAAAGGTGACTTGAAAGATTTCTACGAATGGATTACAAAGGTAAAAAAACTTGCACAGTTTAACCATCCTGGAGTTACGTTTGGCAATTTCCAAGATTTCTGGT
>DJWQ01000124.1 GCA_002441045.1 Firmicutes bacterium UBA6226
CTTGTTGGAAAGAATGGTAATTTAATTGAAGGTCCTGCAAGCATATTCAATGCTATGAGCAACATATTCTCACAGCCGGGTTACAGTTTGACATGGGATCCGATGCATGCAGATGTTTCCGATGATGGGACACTGGGATTCACATATGGAAATTACGTACGTAAATGGTTGGAAGATGGTATTGAGAAAGAAGAAACCGGTCGGTACATGACTATATGGAAGAAGAATGAGAAAAATGAGTGGCAAATAGAGGCGGACATTGGAAATTAATCCTCTCTAGTGACTCAACTAAGAGGGTTTCAGTGAACATAATAACGTTAATAAAAGCTACTATAAATTCATACAAATTTATAGTAGCTTTATCTATATTTCCCCATTATTTTATTATCATTTTCTACTTCACAATTTCAAATCGATTTCATGAATTGTGCCTGCACCGCCATTTTCCTTCAGATAAACGCTAGACTGCTTGATTTTACCTAAAAGCTCATCTCCTGTTTTCATCTGATAAGAGGATGCCACACCGCCTAAATAAATTGCGCCAACACCGGTTTCTTTAAGACCGAGTAAAGTCATCGTGCCATCTGCACCCACTGACCAAATCTTTAAGGAATTAAAAACTGTATCGTTTTCATCGATCCAACCATTGGCATCACTGTCATATGCACTAAGCTCTCCAAAACCGTTGCCCGTCTTCGCACCAAATAGCTCAGAACCATCGTCGATCGTCCCGTTGCCATTTTGATCCAAAGCGAGAAAACCACTGCCCGAAGCTAAGTTCCTAAACGTATCCACTGTGCCATCGAGGTTAATATCAAGTTGTAGTGACTGATCACCAAACTGAATCCCCTTGCCGTCAAAATTAAGTACCAATGGATCCTGTAGCTTTGCACCGAACTCAATCATCGTCGCGGAAGTCATTTCATAAGATCTTGCCATCTGAAGATTGACCGAGAATTCAATCGTCTGTCCATCGGCTGTCTTAACGACGCCATTTGATTGAAACTGCATTGACTCTTGTTCACTTACTGAGTGTGTCGTAATAATTCTTCCGCCAAATCCCTCTGACGCCCCACCTCTGTTATCACTGATCTGTAGAGGCTTATGATGGCCTAGCTTCAAACCCTTCGTTTCTGGTGAAGACTTGCCTTCGCTTTCATCTGACTTGACAACCTGCTGGAACTTAAATTTCTTTCCAGTGATAGCGCTGATAAAGCTTTCAAGTAACCTGATCTTTGCTTTGTCTGTTTCAGAAAGGTGGAACAAATCATCTGTCTTAGTCTCATCGACATTTTGAACATCGTCAGAGAGAGACAAGAGCACTGAAGGTTGATTCAGCTGACCTTCAACATTTGCATTGGCATTGCCATTTCCCTGTACCACAAAGGTTTCAAGCTTCGTCATGCTGGTTTCTAGCCGTGAAAAAGCCGATGAAGCCTGTTGCGTTACTTCATAGTTAGCAATTTTCATCCTTACACCTCCATGTGTAAAAACCATAGTATCCATACCATATTTATATATCGGCAAATTTGTGGCAAAAAATAAGGTGTGGTTAGAAAATTCTTTTTTTGATTGATTAACATATATATTAACTGAAATGAGAGCTATAATAACTTTCTTCAGAGGGCCGGTCCTCGCCGTGCTGCGGAGCCTCCTCCGAAAGCTATTATAGCTCTCATTTCATAATTATCAATACTCTATTCCCACTATTCCTTCAAACCCTCAAATGCTTTGATTTTTCTATAAAGCGTCGCTCGACTGATGCCGAGGGCTTGTGCTGCCTGTGCGAGGCCATCTCCAGAATCACCGAACTTTTGCAGTGCTGCTTGGATGAGTCGCTTTTCCATAATCTCTAGGGCAATAATCGGTTCGTCGAGTTGCTCAAGTTGATGCTTCGAAAGTTGAGTTGGTAGCTGTGACGATTTAATCGACTGATCCGCGTGATTTGGTATAGGCGTATCGAAGGTCTCTTTAGGCTCTATTTTTGTTATGATGCGTTTTGGTAAATGCCAGTATTCGAGCTGATTGCCATCACATACGTTGATTGCGTACTCTATAGCATTCTCAAGCTCTCTGACGTTACCCGGCCAGTCGTATATGAGGATTGCACCTCTAAAAGCATCCGATAGCCTTGGCACTGGTTTTAATAAACGCGTACACCACTTCGAAACGAGATGCTGGACGGTAAGAACAAGGTCGTCCTTTCGATCTCTAAGTGCTGGTAGCGTAATCGGTATGACATTAAGTCGATAATAGAGGTCCTGTCTAAATGCGCCCTCTTCCACCTTTTCTTCTAAATCTCTATGGGTGGCTGCGATGACACGCACGTCCACAGGAATAGAATTTGCACCACCCAAACGATCGATGGCTTTTTCCTGAAGCGCTCTTAACAGTTTACCCTGTAGATGTAGTGGCATATCGCCAATTTCATCTAAGAATAGTGTACCACCACTTGCAAGCTGGAATTTTCCAGGTTTTCCACCGCGCTTTGCCCCTGTAAAAGCACCTTCGTCATAACCGAAGAGCTCGCTTTCCAGTAAATAGTCCGGGATGGCGGCACAATTAATCGCTACAAACGGCCCATCATTTCGGTCGCTGCTGTGATGGATTGCTCTTGCAAACAACTCTTTTCCAGTACCACTTTCACCAAGAATTAAAACGGTCGAGGTGCTAGACGCCACTTTGAGGGCTAGCTCTTTCGCACTTAATAGCAATGAAGAATCGCCTATGATTTGATCAAATCCCGTGCTCGGTGTATCAAGCACCATATCGTTGACCGTGTTCATAACCTCTTCTAGTGTCTTAATCGTTAAAAGGACACCTTTCGTTTCTCTTTGCATCTTTATGAGTGCCACATCGACGATGCCCTGTCCACCATTTTTAAAGGTTACATAATGGTTTTTACTGTTTCCCTGAAGCTTTAATATATGACTCAAATCCTTTTCATAGAAAAGGTCTTTTAAATGTATGATCGATTCTTGATGAAAGATACGCTTTAGCTTTTGATTGACCCTTATTACATTACCTGTACGGTCACAAGCAAGAAGCCCAGTATCGATACTTTCAAATACAACCTCGAGCTCCTTTGCCATTAGATCAAGCGCTTCATGGCTCTCAAACTCTTTTAGCTTTGTGGCGATTAAATCCGCCATACGCGTTAAGAATGACATCAGGTTGTCTTGATTGCCAATTAATGCTTGTCTCTGCGATGCTTCAAAGGCGATCAGACCGATGACGCCTATGGTTTTACCTCCAAGTAAAATAGGACAGCAAACCTCCGCGTGTTCATTGCACTTGTCCTTACAATTACAATCCAAACACGCCTGATGCTCTCCAGGGTTTTCTATGATAAATCCCATACTTTCCCTTAATGCAAAGCTAAAGGCGGAGTGTTCGTTAACCACTTCGCCAATACTACTTTGGTATCTTCCAGTTCCTGCTAGTCTAATGCGGTCTTCATCAACAATTGTAACGTCGATGTTCACCACACTTGCTATGGCATCACAAATCAGTTGTACACTTGATATGATCTTATTAAGTGACAAGCAATCCTCCTTAAACCCCACTTATAAATTTCATGGTTTCTGTGGACCATTTTACTGCTTCAAGATAAGCGGTAAACAACTCGCCTTCATCTAATTTTAAAGATTTTGCCAGTAGATCTGCCATTTGCCAATCCCCTTTTTCATAGGATAGAACAAGATGATAAATCGGAACTAATACACCTTGATTTCTTATAAGAGAATCCTTGATTGAGTTAGGTAAAGAGATATCCTCGAGAGCAATCTCCATTTTTTGATCTAACATGGCATCTATGGTGCTAAAAAGCCCCATCATTGAAGCTTCATATTTTAAATTCTTAAGCCCACCCATGATCGCAACAGATTCTGCAAACTTTGTGCGAATTAAGGACATATGCGTCAACTCTTTGGGCTTATTATCACCTAATTCTTGAATCATTAGAATGTTTACCCAACGTTCAATTTCCTTTAGCCCCATATAAGTTAAAGCGCGTTTAATTGAATAGACCAGATCATCTCCTGCACGAGAACTTATCACACGCATAACTTTATAGGCGAGGTTAACATCCTTTTCAATTATCTCAGCAAGCGCTTGGAAAGAAGGCTCTTCTTTTTTTAATTCTGAAATGATACGCCCATATTGAACCTTTGTAGTTGCTTTAGGTGTAGGCTTACTCACAATTGATGGTTTAGAAAAAAAATAGCCTTGAAACAAACTAAAGCCCATTTCTTTAGCTAAATCATATTCACTTTCAGTCTCAATTTTTTCAGCTAATAGAATTTTATTTTCATTTAAAGCTCTCTTAACTTCACTTTGAATCGTATCTAGTGGCGTTGCTATTATATCGTATTTGATAATATCAGCATAAGGAACCAAAGGATATGCTTCATAACCTTCAATAAAATCATCTAATGCGATTCTGTATCCTTTTTTTCTTAAATCTACTATTCTATCAATTAATTCTTGATCAGGAATAACATCTTCCAAAACCTCAATTATTAATCTATGACTATCGATGAGTTCTGGTAGATCTGAGTTAATAAATGATGCATCAAAATTTACAAATGCGTGTTTATTATCAACTATATGATCGATTCCTGATTCAAATAATCCGCCTATGACACTTGCTGTAGCGTGAGAAGAAGAGACTCCATCAAAACTGTTAGAGTTACTTCCCGATCTAAAAAGAAGTTCATAACCGAAAACATCCATATTTTTGTTGAAAATCGGTTGCCTTGCTATAAACATGCTACTCTCCTATTATCATATCTTTTGCATTAATTAATGTCTCTATATTAAGCCTTTTATAAATTATATTTCTACTTTAATCATAACATGACAAGAGCTTAAATACTATAATAAGGCATCTTCAAATCCTGTGGATGACACAAAAAGTATGCTCGAAGGCGATTGATTTATCAAGCTGGTTAAAAGACCAGGGTTCGTTGGCATCCCCATAATACTTAAATCAGGATTGTTTTCAGTGATAACGTTTATAAAGTCACCTGTAAATACTTTGACCTTTGTATTTCCAGGAAGTCTCGCATCTTCTATAAATGCCACCATTTTTTTTATCGTCGCTTCCTTCGCTTTGTCAGAGTGCACCACTCGGCACAGGTTGATCTCTGCACCTGTGTTTCTAGAGAGTTGAAGTGCACAGAGCACAGCCAAATCATTGTTTGGGCTCTTGTCTCTTAGCCAAAGATTAATTTTTCTTTCTTGTCCAAGTGCTTTTTTAGGATGAAGCCAAAGTGAACAATAAGAGTAATCGAGCCCCGACAAACTATTTACAAGGTATAAGAGTTTATTTCTTCGCTCAACTTCATCACTAATCGTGAAAAAAACGATATTAGGTGATAAAAAAGAGCTTTTTAAACATTGAAGAGAAGGCTTTATCGCTGTTTCAAAGCGTGAAGATGTTATAATTGTCTCTTGAACGAATATATTGTCTTCTTTTAATGGTGTTAGGACTTCAGTTACTTCTTCTTTTTGGAACTCATCAAACTCATTTTCTTCAGTCGAGGTCAAGTAATATACGCGACCGGATGGAAAAACGAGGTTGCGTATTAATTTTGATAGACGTCTAAAGTCGTCTGGATGCTCAACTGGTATAACTACTGAAGGCTTCCATAGTCTTGGATGATCAGGAATCGCAGCAGCTTTTTGTGCCGCCCATTCTGCGATGGAAATAAAGATACCTCCTCTGACATCCCCCCATGGCGATGATAGATTTTTCTTTTTAAGATAGACGTAGAGGATCACTATAGTAACAAAGGTGATCACTGTAAAAACAGGGTTTATAAGTAACATAACCGATAGACACCCTAACGAACCTGTTATTGGTACAAAAATAGTCATTTTCATACTTGGACGATAGCTGATGACCCCTGTCATTTGTTCTATGAGAACGACGAGGTTTATCATACCGTAGGTTGTTAAGAAAAACATAGTGAGAAGCTCTGCTAAACTATTTAAATTACCTAAAACGATGACGCATACAGAAATAATTGCGGATATGATAATTGCATTAATTGGTTCACCGTTTTTATTTTGTTTCGATAAAAGTGCGCTAAATGGCACTACACGATCTTCTGCTAAAGCCGCAAGTGTCCTAGGTGCACTTACCAACGTCGATAGTGCCGATGAAAGTACAGCGCCCATTACCCCTGCAATTACTAGAAACTTAACCCTAGACAATTTAAAGATAATAGAGGGGTCGTTAAGTAACATGTCCTGAGAGGCTTGATGTGCAAACCAAACTGCGACAAAAAGATAGACGATGAGCCCAGTGAAAACAGCACCTAGTGTACCTTTTATGATACTTTTTCTTGGGTTTTCAAGTTCTCCTGACATAGTTGCACCAGTGAGAACTCCTGTTACAGCAGGGAAAAAGATGGCAAAGGATGCCCAAAATCCAGCTTGAGAGAAAGTCCCTTTAATAACTAAAGTGCCATCTCCGATATTTGGACCTAGTAGAAAAGAAATCAATGACAAGCAAACGGCTATAAGAATACCATACTGTAATCTGAATGCCAGTTTTGCACTTTTAAGGGATATTGCAGAAAGTACCAGCCATGTAATGACGCCGACTAGCACTTGAGAATGTGATGGAAAAAAGCTAACCCAAAGTTCGCTAAATCCTGTAATATAAAACGCAATAGAGAAGGTTTGAGAGATATAGAGAGGGATTCCGATTGCGCCCCCCATCTCATGCCCTAAAGACCTTGTAATAATAGCATAGGCACCACCTGCACCTATCTTAATGTTAGTCAACATCGAGGACATAGAAAGTGCTGTAGAAAAGGTGATGACATGCGATAAAAGGATGATGGCAATCGTGCCAATCAATCCAACATTTCCAACAACCCAGCCGATCCTAAGGTATAGTATGACGCCTAATATCGTTAACAATGTTGGTGTATAAACACCTTCAAAGGTTTTTAATCCTGTATTCTTACTATAAGCAGCTTTAGATGAATTTTGCATATATTGGATTCTCCTTAAACTATGATTATTATTAGATTCACTCTTATTGATTAATTTGTCAACCATATTTTACAATTCTGTAACAATCAAAGTTATCAATACTTGATTTCTTCCACTTCTTTTTACCTTATATAGATTTTCATCAGCTTTTTTCACAAGCTGCTTTGCATCAAAAGCATCCGAATAAACAATGCCACCAAAACTCATTGTACAGCGAATTATTGAAGAACCAATTTCAAAATCGTAATTTTCGATTTTTACTCTTATTCGCTCAATAACCTCAGTTGCTTTAGTTAAATCAGAATACTTTAATAATGCTAAGAACTCTTCTCCACCCCATCTGAATATCACATCTGAACCTCTCAACTCAGTCGTAAAAATTCTTGCAATTTGCTTAAGCATTTGATCTCCAACATCGTGACCATAGGTGTCATTTATCACTTTAAAATAATCAATATCACTTAAAACGATGCAAAACGTATCGCCCTTTTGAGAAGATTCTTCGACAAATATATTAAAAACTTTATCAAAGGTTTGTCGATTTCTTATTCCTGTTAAGGCATCAAAATGTGCTATTTTCATTAAGTTCTTCTTTGAGCGGTTAACAACTGTATTATAATAAACTGTATTTACCAAAGTTAATACAAGTATAGAAATAATTGCTATTGCAGTTGCTTTCGTTCTTTTGATTGTATTGTAATAACTCGAGTAATTGCCATAAATGGTCATTTTCACATCACTATCAACTTCCTCAAGGATATGTTTTTTCATCATTAGTATGCCTTCACCTACTGAATAGGTAACATCTTCTTTGATATTTAAAGGTAATTGATTGCTTTCTACTCTGGATAAAAAATGTTCTAGTTCAACTTCATCCAATAATAACCTCTCGTTCTCAGTAGAAAGTGATATAAAATAACGATCGCTACTATTCAACTCTCGAAAAAAAGAATTAATATTGCTTAATGATAAATCAATTCCATAATTACCAACTAAAATCCCATTTTCTAAAACTCTCCTAGAAAAGGTTAATCCGAGTTCATCACTTTCAAAAAAATGATAAGGACCTATTAAGCTCAACCCCTGTTTAGAAGAAGATGCATACCAAACTCTAGTTCTCGGATCATATTTATCATAATTCACTTTATATTTATATTTTAAATCGTCACCATCAAATAGTCGCAAATAGACTGTTTTATGTTCGTCTTTCCGAATTATAATTTTTGTATTTATTGCATTCTCATCCTTACGATAAATAACAAAATTACCACTTTCATCGCCATAATATAAGGCAGTTATATTATTTTGATGATGAAGTAACTCTCTAAAAAGCGATTCATTTTTAATTGCTTGCTCATAAAAATCTATCTTTGTTGACCACTTGTCATCCATTAGTGAATCATCAATTATTACTGAAGAAAAGTATAAATCAACCTTTGAAGTAATCAGTTCACTGGTTAACTGAAATGCTTTTCCACTGGAATCACTATAATCACTTAATTGAATGTTGACCATAATAATCAGCATTATAACAAAAAGGGATAGTACGACAAAAAGAAGTCTGTTTAACCATTTTTCACAATCTTTAAATAGTTTCAAACTATCACCTCTTTATTGTAGTAGAAAGAATAACGACACAACATGCAATTATTTATACTCTATTAATCCCCCTGAATGTCTTCCTATAAACACAATGTATGTTAGATTCTGAATTTTATACCAATTTACAGATTAAAAATAAAAAGTAAGTGCTTTACAGTTTAACAAAGCTGTATAACACTTACATTATCATTAGTTCAATAAATACTTTGATTCAAGCTTCTCTACAACCTCTGTATAATGGGCTTGTATCCCATTTTCCTCCGCCTCTTGCTCAAAAGCTTCACACTTTTTATCAATTTCACTTAAAAGCACCGCATTCAAGCTTCTTTCTGCAAATGGATAGACCACACCATCCTCTTTATCGATGTGTCGGTGTAAAAGATGTGTATAAGATACGGCATTTGCCACGATATCCACAATTGATTCTAGATTTCCTTCTTGATGTGCCTTTAGTGCTTTTTCAAGCTCCGCCATATGCAGTCTACCAAGGTCATGCTCTACTAACATGCCATGAGTGACGAGTTTTTCTGCTGCAGGGCCCCCATGTGCCACCATTTCATTAAATAAAAGTAGCTCTTCCTTGCCATGATGATGACGATCGGCATAGCTTCTGACGAAGTCAATCATCTCAGAAAAGTCATCATAGTTGATGCCACCCGTTTGAATCGCCATATATGAAGCATTTCTGAGTACCTTTAGCATTCTTTTGATTAAGACATGCTCTTCCACCATTAATTTAATGCCGTTTAATTGTGTGCTCATGCTGCTCTCCTTGTGAGTATATAGGTTGATGTATCCTGCATCTGAAGTTCAAATGATTCATCGACAAAGCCTTCTAGCCATGCTGCTCTAAGGGTATTATAGATCGCTATGTCACCACCTACTGCTTCCCAAAACGCTGTGTGTAAACAGGTTCTTTTAACCCAAGTTAGTGATGTTTCAGTAGATTCGATCGGTTGGTTGACGCGATCACAAGGCATACCTTCAAGTAGGTAGTCGTAGATCACACCAAAGAGTTCCTGCGGCGTCGTCATGGGCTTGGAAGTTGATAATGCTGCTTTCTCGCCATTGTTTCTGTAAAGCGTCGCAAGTCCTTCCAATGATAACCAATCTTTTAAAAGCCCTTCAGTGATTGCACCCGCCATACGGTATTCAAGACTATGGATTTTTTCTTGTAGCCAGCCGTGGATGTTGCCAGTGTCGATGACGTCTGAAAGCTCAGATACCTCCGGCAAGCCGTATCTTGATTCTAATTTACTTTTAAGTGACGCGACTTCGCTTGAATTTTTCATTTCCGAATAAATATCTTCTAATAATGCTTCGTGCCAAA
>DJWQ01000128.1:0-6025 GCA_002441045.1 Firmicutes bacterium UBA6226
AAGCTCTCAAAAGATGAATACGAGTCCTTTGATGTGGACGCAGCCATAGATGAAAAGTTTGAAAGCATAGCTGAAAAACAGTTTAGAAGAACCATACCAGGGTTATTGCCCGTGAGTGAAAGAGATGAATACTACGACCCGGATTGGGATAGAAGGGATGAATATGTACCTTATTGGATCATGGGGGTTCATATGCTCTTTATGCTCTGGACGATTATCAATGCTCATGAGTCAGCTCTATTTCTCGCAGGATTATTATTCTATCTAGGCTTTTATCAAATCACGTATTATTATCAGAACAGAATCGATTTTAGACCCGCATTGCTCGTTGGTTTTTTCCTTGCTGGGTTAATTGTGCATGGCACCCTTCAGGAATGGTGGATCGCACCGATACTTGGTAATTTGCCACCTTTAGGGTTGAATATCGCTTCCATAGTTTTAACATCCTTTAACGATAACGCTTCGATCACTTATTTGAGTTCTCTCGTGCCAAATCTATCTGATGTACTTAAATATGCAGTTGTCTCAGGTGCGATAACCGGTGGCGGTTTAACCGTTATCGCCAACTCGCCGAACCCGATTGGTCAGTCTATATTAAAGCCTTATTTTAAAAATGGTATTGAAGCGGGAACTTTATTAAAATATGCACTATTTCCAACCGTCGTAGCAACTATTATATTCTTTATTCTTAGCTGATAAGGAGGAACTATGGAGCTATTAAATACGGAAATTGAATCTAGCTTTGAGGCTGTAGATCTGCTTGTTAGTAACGCCGTTCAGCTATTGGAGGAACAAATAAAAAATTTAACGCACTCTCAGATTTTTAACATCAATTTTATGCTTCGAGAAATTTTGAACAATGCTGTCGAACATGGCAATCATTTCGAAAAACATAAAAAGGTGAGGTGTAAAATCAGTTATGAGGATCAACAATTAGTTTTCTTAGTCAAGGATGAAGGGAAAGGTATTAATTTAGACGATATTCCGTTAAAGCATGAACCAAAGGACCTTTTAAGACAAAGAAATAGAGGCCATGAAACCATACGAGAAATGGCGTTTGACGTGTTTATCAATCAAACAGAAGTTACGGTTATTCTTAAAATATAGTCAGGAGGCAGATATGGAAGAACAATTATTAGGAAATTGCATGAGGTTAATCATTACAGAAGGACTGACAGCAAATCGCGTTTCAGACTATACGCAAAAAACTGAAGCAATGTTTGATTCGGATTCAAAATTTGAATCCATCGTATTAGACCTATCGAGTACAAAAAACATAGACTCTGTAGGTGTTACTTTTGTAATTAGTTTGTATAAAGCGTCAGAAGAACACAATAAAGCTTTTAGCGTGTCTGGTGCAAGTGAAGACATAATGAGTTTGTTTAGACTTATGAAACTCGATCAGTTTTTTGAACTTAACGAGTAATTCAGGAGGTAGGTATGGCCTATCATATTTTAATAGCCGATGATGCAACCATGAATCGCTCTTTGATAAGGGACATATTATCTAAAAACCTTAAAAATGCTACCTTTTCAGAAGCCATTAATGGCACTGAGGTTTTAGAAATTGTTAAGTATGGTGCAGTGGATTTAATTATCTTAGACTTAGTAATGCCAATAATGGATGGCTATGAAACATTAAGATGGTTAAAAAAACATCCTGAGTTTCACGATATCCCAGTTATCGTTAACAGTGCAATCACTGAAATCAATTCTATTGAGCAAACCTTAAAGGAAGGGGCAGTTGACTATTTCACTAAACCACTCTCACCAAATGATATGCAGATTATCTTGCCACTTAAAGCCAGAAATGCTTTGATGCTTTATGAACAGCAAAAGACGATTGTTTCTCTTAACCAACAGATCAATGAAGAACTAAAAAATGCAAACACATTTGCGAATATTCTCTTACCTAAGGAAAAAGGCATGAAACAAATCGAGCTTTATTTGAAATATCATCCATCCTTAGGTATTGGCGGTGATTTTTTTGATTGTGTCGAAATTGAAAATAAAGTACACTTTATGATAGCTGATGTGACTGGGCACGGCATTGCAGCAGGAATGGCATCTTCTATGATTAAGGTGCTCTATAGAAAAATGATTGAAACGCCAGACATTATGCCACACGAGGTACTTGAAAAGATGAATCAATCCATCTTTGATATTTTTGACTTTGCAGGTAGAGATAATTACTTTGTCTTTACTGCTTTTGTGGGCGTTTTAGACCATGGCGTATTAAGCTATGCCAATGCAGGTCACCCATATCCAATGATTTACCGAGCTGAACACGATCGATTTGTAGAAATTAGGCAAAATGGTTTTTTAGTGGGTATGCTAAAAAATGTGAGGTATCATACAGAGAATTTTCAAGTTGATCCTGATGACATGATTTTTCTATATACCGATGGCCTTTTCTGTGCGTGTGAAGGAAAGGACTTCACTGGTTGGGATAAAGTATTTACTTTAAGTCGTCAATTGTCTGGGATTCTAAAGCAGAGTCCTCGGGAATTTCTCGAAGATTTGTTTTATGCTTTCCATATGATTCATAAAACCAGTGGCTCTGACTTTACGGATGATGTTGCGATGATGCTGCTTAAAGTGAAATGATAAGTTGAGATGACCTCTTTACTATATGTTTTGATTCATATAGTAAGGGGGTTTTATTTAGCCACAATATCGCTTGTGGTATAATCTGAGGGCTCGACGCCTGAAGATTTTTTTTATGAAAGATGGGTTCAATATGATAATACGATCAAATGAGATACAAAGAAATAAAATATACCAATTACAACAGTTTGAGATATATAAAAAAATTTGTTGATGTGAATGAAAAGAAAGGTTAAACTTAATATAACGGGTTACGAAATATTATTATATGATAGGAGGACTTCATGGTTGCAACTGAATTGAAGCGCGCATTACCAAGTGAAGGGTTTTGTGATTTACGATATCAAGAATATGAGTTAACAACGATAAAAGGAACAAAAAAGGAAATTGATACGGTCGCTGTTATTAAAAAATCAGGTGGAAATGTTAGAGTATTAACAGGCGGGGGCTTCGGTAGCTTCTGTTTTACCGATACCAATGATTTGCCAATTGCTTTTAAAGAAGCTAAGTTTGCCAGTGATTTAATTAAGGGAAATAAAGTGATTGATCAATATGAAGTCAACGTTGATACCGTTAAAGTACATCCTGAGCTAGACCCTAGAACGATTGATATAAGTGATAAGCGTGCTTTGGTTGCACACTATATAGACCTTTTTATGTCCTATGAAGAAATAGTTAACCTTGAGACAGAGTATTATGAGCAATTCACAGACACATTGATCCTTAACAACAAAGGCACTGAAGTTCGTCAAGAAGAACTTATTTTAGGCATCAACTTTAGAATTACTTCTAAAAGAGGTGATTTAACCCAAATTACAAGATTGTCATTTGGTGGGGGGGAAAGCTATAAGGATCTACTTGATAAGGACGAAGAGGTTCACGCAAAAGCAAAGCAAACAATTGATCTTCTCGATGCTGTGCCAGTTGTGGGTGGTAATTATGATGTGGTTTTAGACAGCGATGTAAGTGGCTTGTTTATTCATGAAGCGTTTGGTCACTTAAGCGAGTCAGATAGCTTGATTGGCAATGAAACGCTTGCAAAAACCATGACTTTAGGATCGGAATTTGCCTCAGATATCTTTAATGTTATAGATGATCCTACCCTTTACGGTTATCCTGGAAGTTATACTTATGATCATGAAGGGACTAAAGCGAAGAAAACTTACCTAATAAAAGATGGCAAATTAAGCGGTAGATTACATTCGATGGAATCAGCAAGTCAGTTGGGCGAAACGCCAACTGGACATGCGCGTGCTAAGCATTTTGGTTTCACACCAATTGTTAGAATGGGGAATATCTATATCGATAAAGGGAATAGCTCCTTTGATGAAATGATTCGCTCGATAGATAA
Organism: Firmicutes bacterium UBA6226; assembly: GCA_002441045.1. The sequence goes on from DJWQ01000128.1 coordinate 3,959, forward strand.
TGGTCTTTATTTATTTGGATCTGCTGGTGGTCAAACCAGTGGTGATACTTTCACATTTGCAGTGCAAGGCGCTTACAAAATTGAAAACGGTGAGTTGACACATATGGTAAGAGATTTGGCACTTACTGGACACCTTTTCTCAACACTCAAGAACATCGAAATGGTAGGGGATGAACTCTCTTTTTCTAAAGCAGGAGGTTGTGGCAAAGGTGGACAGATTCTTATAAAATCAGGCAAAGGATCGGTTCCTATCAAAATTAAAAACATGGGTATTGGAGGTAAATAATGAAACCGTTAATAGAAAAAGCGCTTAAAGTAAGCGACGCTGTAGAGGTTTATGAACGTCGTGTTTTTAGTACTTCAGTATCCATGTTAATGGGTGAACTCAATGGCATAGATGGTGAGAAGAAAACTGAGATTTCACTCAGAATCATCAAGGATGGGAAAATGGGTGCTGCGATAGCAACTGATATTGAAGATGAAAGTCTGATAGATCGAGCGTTAATCTCACTTGAACAACAAGGAAAAGCTGCTGAGCCATTTGAGGTGCACGAACCAGCTCAGGTACTTTGTTATTCAGAGACGGTTAGCAAGATGTCTACTGAAGATATGGTTCACCAAGTACAAGTTTTAAATGATAGAGTTCAGCGATTGGATGCAAATGTGAAGTTTGGTATAGAAGTTAATAAAACCTTATCTGAAATTCTTATGGTAAACAGCTCGGGATTTAATGGTAGCTATAAAAAGTCGATCTATGAGTTAGGTATCTTTACGCTTAACGAAAAAGGCTTCTATAATGCAAGTTTAGAGAAAACTGGATGCGAACTCTCAAATATAACTGATGAGGAATTAAAAGGCTTATTAGAAAAGCATTATCTTGAATCTCAGCCGGTTAGTCTTGAAAATGAAAAATTACCAGTCATCCTAAGTGGTAGCGTTATGGGGGCAATGATGCTTCGTGTTTTAGGTGGGGTCAATGGCGGTAATGTCATTAAACACATCTCACCAGTTGAAAATAAATTGGGTGAGAAAGTATTTTCAGAAAATATTACGATCAGAGATGATGCGACGTATGCTTATGGTGTCAATACGATGGCATTTGATGACGAAGGAACAACAGCTCAAAATACAGTGATTTACGAAAAAGGGATCCTCAAAAATTACCTTATGAGTCAGTCTCATGCTAAGAAGTTAAATGGTAAACCAACGGGTAATGCTATTAAAAGAGCCTTGTTTTCTAAAGAAATTGAAGACGCACCCACGGTGTTTGAAACTAACTTGATCGTCGAAGGCAATCGTATTCCAGATGAAGCGCTTTTAAAAGGCATTAAACGTGGGTTGTTAATTACAGGCGTTATGGGCGCTCATACAGGTAATATCATTCAGGGTGAATTTTCTCTTAATGTTTCCTCTGGCTTTTTAATCGAAGAAGGCAAGCTCGTCGGGAAAGTTAAAGGGGCTATGATTGCTGGTAATATCTATGATATGTTTAAAGATATTGAAGCGATTGGTACAGCTCTTGAGCCAATGAGAGGTATATTTTATCATATGGGTTATTCCCCAATGGTTAAGTTTGGCGGTGTAAACATAGTAGGTAAATAAGTGGAGTAGAATCATAATATACAATGAAAAAGCTTATATTAATATAGAATTGTATAAAGAAAGAGATGTTTTAAACGAATTAAGTTTAATACATCTCTTTTTACATGACTTGAGTCAAATACAAATTTATTAATAAGAAATTAAGGTTTTTACTAGTTAGTGTTTACGATTACTCATATATAATTTTAGTAATCGTAAGATTCTGTGTCTCAAACATATTGATGTATCCCGCATCGCTGGTATCTAGTTTGCCATGCTTAAAGAGTCGAATGACAGGGCGTAGTGGGTAGGATCTATTATTTTTAAGCACGACTGCTTTTTGATTGTTTGATAATAAAACATGTGTGCCTGCTGGATATGGGATAATACATCTTGAAAATGCATTTGCAAGGTTAAAATCAAACAGTCTACCTGCGTTACCCATAATGTATTCAAGTGCTTCATTATGTGGATAAGCATTTCGAT
>DJWQ01000128.1:6064-9378 GCA_002441045.1 Firmicutes bacterium UBA6226
GGATGCTCTTTTAAAAGTTTCCAATGCTCCAATGTTAAAGGGTCATCACTTTCAAAAATTTCTTTCGGTAAATCCTTATACCCAATATTCGCAAGAAGAGATGCGATGGCGACGTTCTTCATATCCATCATAGACAAACCCATTTTGACACTGAGCATAATGGAGAGTACAGCGGTATTAATCGCGTGTTCGTACTGATAATGACTGTCTGTCTTGATGTCCATGATGGAAATCGTTAAATCAGTAGAATTTAATATTTCATCGATAAGACTTTCAGAGACACGATCGATACTGCTAATTAGTTCACGTCCTGAATCACCGTATACTAATTGCTGTTTCTGCTTGTTCAGCTCTTGATAGAAGGTGTCCATACAATCTTTTACATCAGAAATAGCACGTTTTCTAAGTTCCGGATTGATAATATCTTTTACTTCTTCTTCTAAATATGCCTCTTCTTCAGCATTCTTAATATATAATGATTTAAATCCCATATTTTTTATACGCTGAGTGGTTTTATCATTTAGCGTCGCATTCTTCTTCAGCAGTATTTGATTGTTAAGGTTAACTAGGTTTTCAGCTAATACTTCGTCTTCAGTTAAGTTATCTAAAGGTTTAAATCTCATAGGATGTCCCTCTGTTGGTTATATAATTAAAATATTTCTATAAAAATTATACGGCATAAAGTCTGTTAAAACAATTAACAAGATATAAAATTTATACCCAAAATATAGCAAAACTCACTGAGTACACGTAAAATCAACGTTACACAGGTATTAAAATTCTTTTAATAAAAGGTTGTACACGTAAATAAAATAGGATTATATGATACAATATTAGGGACACTTAAAGTAGTAATACAGGAAGGAATTAAAATGCAGAACTCAATGGATTTACACACGCATACAATTGCAAGTGGTCATGCGTATAGTACTTTAACCGAAAATTTAAATGCAGCCAAAGAAAAGGGCCTTAGAATCGTTGGCATATCAGATCACGCCCCTGCGATGCCAGGTAGCACTCACGAATATTATTTTAGTAATTTGAGGGTAATTCCTGAATATATTGATGGTATTAGAGTTTTAAAGGGAGTAGAGCTAAATATTTTAGATGGTGCTGGAAATATTGATCTTGATGAGAGAAGCTTAAGTTTCTTAGATTATGCCATCGTCAGCTTGCATCCACCTTGTTTTGAAAGTGGTGATGCCGATTTTAATACAGATGCGATATTAAGGGCTTGTGACCATCCGCTTGTGAAAATTATAGGTCACCCAGATGATTCGCGATATCCTCTTGATTATGAACGTTTGGCAATTGGTGCAAAAGAGAGAGGGGTACTGATTGAGGTGAATAATAGTTCACTATCACCAAATGCCTTCAGAGAAAATGCTAAAGAAAACTATCTTGAGCTCTTGTCCTTTTGTAAGCAACATGAGGTTATGATTATTATCAACAGCGACTCACATTATCATCAGTACATTGGAGATGATGGATTTGCTCAATCTATTCTAGCAGAAGCTGAGTTCCCAGAACATCTAATAGCAAATTATTCTAAGACTGAAGAAGTGGCAAACTGGTTGTCTGAATTTGAAAAAAATCGACGTTAAAGGTCGATTTAGAATTCGGATTCAAAGCTTTCTTTTTCTTTTGATTTGAAAAACGTAACACCATTTCCTCTAGGAAAAGAACCACCTGCTGCGAGTTCGAAATGTAATTTAGCAATACCAAGATCGACCAAATCAGTTGCCTTTTTATCAGGCGTATGAATACTGAGGATTCCTTCTCTTAGTTCGAGATAGACGGGCTGTGAATTTACTGCTGATGGTGCAAGCATGATCGATTTTATTCCAACTGAAAGCCAATCGGGTATATCAGAAAGATCTCGGTTGTTGATAAAACGCTCATAAGGTTTTGATTTTCTATGGGAAAGTGAACGAATGATTTTTTCTTTTGTAGTTGCTTCTGATGGACTTACACCTATCGGAATGACACAAATGAGAGACTCACTTTCATCACATTTAAAAATTGGCTCCGTTTTATCAAATGTACCTGCGACCCAGCAAGTTCCTAGCCCGAGACGTGTCGCTTCAAGCACAAGTCTTTCACCAAAATAGCCACATTTTTCTTTAAGGTAAATATCTGAAGTTGCACCTTTTAGTACAATTAGTGATTTTACGCCTGAAAATAAACCATAACTTTTACGCAAGCCGTTAAATGCACGACCTGCATCTTCAATCAACTGAATACTCAATCCAGATTCGTGATTATAGGCAACTATTTTTTCATTTAAATGGGACATAAGTTCTTTTGATAATGCTTGACCATCAAACTGGCGTCTAGATATTCTTGTTTTTATTGCATTGATTTCATCCATTTTATAAGTCATATTTATACCTCATTTCTGTATTAGAGAATAGCATAAATTTGTTAATTGGTAAACTATATAAAATTGACCACATAGGAGGCATTATGAAAAAACTTATTTTAAAGTGGATTATAGCGGCTTTAGCCATCTACGCGACAGGATATGTCCTTGAAGGTTTCACTATCAGTTCACCAGAAGCTGCAGTAATAGCTGCATTTGTTTTAGCAGTTTTAAATGTGTTTTTAAAACCGATTTTAAAGATTTTAACATTTCCAATCACTCTACTCACTTTAGGTTTGTTTTTATTTGTTATTGATGGGGTATTACTTTTGATACTAGATCAATTTATTACAGGCTTAGTGATAGATGGCTTTCTTAATGCTATGATTGCTTCGATAGCGATTTCACTGATTACAATGGTACTAAATGCTGTATTTGGATTAAATAAAGATTGATGTAATGAGAGGAAATGTATGACACATACCGTCTACTTAGCGGAAGTAATCAATACGAAAGACGAAAACCAGAATCAAAAGTCAATCAAATATCCAGATTCAGTTCCTTTGATTCAGAATTTGAAGCAATTTGAGTTCGAAAATCGCATCACGATCATTTGTGGAGATAACGGCAGTGGAAAAAGCACGCTAATAAAGGGCATCGCAGAGCAGCTTGGTGCACATAAAATCGATGGGCTAAGTTATCAGACTGACGTTAGATTATACGATTTTTTAAAGCTGAGAACACGTAGAAAACCGAAACGTACCTTTCACTTTACGGGTGAGGATTTTATCAGATATATTGAATGGCTTGAAAAGACCAAGCAAGAATCTCGAGAAGCAATCGATGAAATCAATGAACACTATGGAGAGGATTCCTATAGTGCAATGCTTGCGAGACAGCCACACGAAAGAACGATAGGCGATATCAATCATATGTATGAAGGGCGTCTATC